>NZ_JAOECR010000002.1:0-230924 GCF_029836955.1 Stenotrophomonas sp. GD04054
GCGGTGATCATCGGCTGGCGTACACACGCGGCGTGGGATACTCCGCCGGCTATTGATGGCGAGGGAATGCGATGTTCCGTTGGTTTGAATCCCTGATTCCGGTGTTCCCACCCGTGGACGGGCGCATGCCGCCGCGCAAGGTGGTGCCGTTCTACCTGCACTACCTGCGCCCGGTGTGGCCGGTGCTGCTGGCCACCCTGATCGCCGGCCTGCTGCTGGCGCTGGTGGAAGTGGCGATGTTCGATTACCTGGGCCGCATCGTCGACATGGTCGCCGAGCAGCCGGGGGCCGATTTCTTCAAGCGCCATGCCAATGAGCTGGGCTGGATGCTGTTCATCACGGTCATCGCGCGGCCGATCCTGGTCGGCCTGCACAACCTGCTGGTCAACCAGGCCATCGTGCCTGGCCTGAGCAACCGCTCGCGCTGGCTGATGCACAACTACGTGGTGCGGCAGAGCCTGAACTTCTTCCAGAACGACTTCGCCGGCAGCGTGGCCAACCGGGTGATGCAGACCGGTACCTCGCTGCGCGAATCGGCAGTGCAGATGGTCGACTCGCTCTGGTACATCGTGGTCTACACCGGCACCGCGCTGTACCTGTTCGCGCAGGCCGACTGGCGGCTGATGGTGCCGTTGATCCTGTGGCTGCTGGCCTATGCAGTGATCCTGGCCTATTTCGTTCCGCGCGCGAAGGAACGCGCATGGATCGCCTCCGAAGCGCGTTCCAAGGCGATGGGCCGCATCGTTGATGGCTACACCAACATTCCCACGTTGAAGCTGTTCGCCCATGGCGGACGCGAGCAGGCCTATGTGGCCGAGTCGATCCAGGAACTGGCGGTCAAGCACCGTGCGCAGACCCGCATCACCACCGGCATGGACCTGACCATCGCCATCGTCAACGGTTTCCTGATTGCCGGTACCTGTGGGCTCGCGCTGTGGCTGTGGAACGGTGGCCACATCACTGTTGGCGCGATCACGCTGGCGACCGGCCTGGTGATCCGCATTCACAACATGTCCGGCTGGATCATGTGGACCATCAACGGCATCTTCGAGGACATCGGTACGGTGCAGGATGGCATCACTACCATCGCCCAGCCGCTGACCGTGCAGGACCGCGAGGATGCGGTGCCGTTGCAGGTGACCCGTGGTGGCGTGCACTTCCAGGACATCCACTTCCACTACGGCAAGAAGGGCGGCGTGATTGCCGGACTGGACCTGGTGGTGAAGCCGGGCGAGAAGATCGGCCTGGTCGGTCCTTCCGGTGCCGGCAAGTCGACCCTGGTCAACGTGCTGCTGCGCCTGTACGACCTGGAAAGCGGCCGCATCCTGATCGACGATCAGGACATCGCCCATGTCAACCAGGAGAGCCTGCGCCAGCAGATCGGCGTGGTCACCCAGGACACCTCGCTGCTGCATCGCTCGATCCGCGACAACCTGCTGTATGGCCGCCCCGATGCCACTGACGAGCAGCTGCATGCCGCCGTGGCCAAGGCGCGCGCCGCAGCCTTCATCGATACGCTGGTGGACGGGCAGGGCCGGCGTGGCTACGACGCGCACGTGGGCGAGCGCGGCGTGAAGCTGTCCGGTGGTCAGCGCCAGCGCATCGCCATCGCCCGCGTGCTGCTGAAGGACGCACCGATCCTGGTGCTGGATGAGGCGACCTCGGCACTGGACTCGGAAGTGGAAGCGGCGATCCAGGACAGCCTGGACCAGCTGATGGGCGGCAAGACGGTGATCGCGATCGCGCACCGGCTGTCGACCATCGCACGCATGGACCGGCTGGTGGTGATGGACCAGGGCCGCATTGTCGAGACCGGCACCCATGCCGAGCTCATTGCGGCCGGTGGCCTGTACGCGCGCTTGTGGGCGCGGCAGACCGGTGGTTTTGTGGCTGCAGACCAGTAGACCCACGCCATGCGTGGATGCATTCCTTGGGGTCGGAGGCCCGCATGATTCGTTCTCTACGCCCCCTGCTGCTGGCGCTGGTGCTGGCACTGGTCGCCACTGCCGCAGCCGCTGCATCGCCATCAGTGGAAGGCGAAGCCCTCGAGCAGGTCATCCTTCTCAGCCGCCACAACCTGCGCGCACCGGTGGTGGCATCGGGCGCGTTGGCCAATGCGACTCCGGAGCGCTGGCCGAGCTGGGACGTGGGCGCCGGCGAGCTGACCACCAAGGGCGGCGTGCTGGAGGTCTACATGGGCCGTTACATCGGCCAGTGGCTGCGGCAGGCAAAGTTGCTGCCGGCAACGGGCTGCCCGCAGCCGAGCGACTTCCACGCGCACGCCAACAGCCTGCAGCGCACCCAGGCCACCGCGCAGTTTTTCGTTGCCGGTGCGTTCCCGGGCTGCCACGTGGCGGTGGAACAGCGCATGCCGCTGGGCACGATGGATCCGTTGTTCAATCCGGTGATCCACAACGGTGATGCGGCCTTCCGCGAACGCGCGTTGTCGGCGATGCAACAGGCGCAGGCCGCATCGGATCTGGCACCAGCGTTGGCGGCGGTGGAGGCGATCACCCGCTACCCGCAGTCGGCTGCGTGCGCAGGCCGCAGCGAATGCCACCTGACGCCGGCCGATTCCATTTTCAGCGCAGAGCCGGGCAAAGAACCGCGTACTTCCGGTTCGCTGGCCCTGGCAAGCGGGTTGGTCGATGCCTTGTTGATGGAGCACTACCAGGGAAGTGGCATTCCCGGCGAAGGCTGGGGCCGATTGAACACGGAGGACCAATGGCAGGCGCTGGCGCAGGTCCGCAACCGCTACCAGGACATCCTGTTCGGAACACCCGAGGTGGCGCGTGACGTGGCTGCGCCGCTTTTGGCAAGAATAAACGGGCTGTTCGAAGATCCGGCGTCACCGAAGGTGAGCCTGCTGGTCGGCCACGATTCCAACATCGGTTCCGTGCTGGCGGCGCTGGGAATCACGGACTACACGTTGCCGGGCCAGTATGAGAAGACACCGATCGGCGGCCTGCTGCAGTTCGAGCGCTGGCGCGACCGCCAAAGCGGTGGCGAGCGCTTCCGCCTGGCCTACGTCTACCCGACCACCGCGCAACTGCGAGATGCGCTGCCGTTGAGCGATGTACAGCCACCCGGTCGGGTGGAGCTCGCGCTTCCCGGGTGTGGGCAGAATGGATGCAGTGACGTGCAGTTCGAGCGCGTGCTGCATCGCGCGGTGAATTGAATGCCATCCACGCATGGCGTGGATCTACTGGCAGGCGGGTAGTAGATCCACGCCATGCGTGGATGGGTCCATCCCGGGACGCCGAACAGAAAACGGCCCGGGTTTCCCCGGGCCGTTCTGTTTCCGCTCACACCGGCGCGATCACTCGATCGGCTGGTCCAGCATCAGCTGGCGTGCGAAACGCACCGGTGGCGCGCCGTAGGACAGCATCTGGTCGTGGTAGGCCTTGAGGTTGAACTTGTCGCCCAGCTTCTCCTGCACCGCCTTGCGGGTGTCGAAGTGTTCCTGCGCACCGACGAAGTAGGTCGGCAGCTGCGCCGAGGTCAGCTGCGCGCGCACCCACTTGCCCGAGGCTTCGCTTTCCTGCTGGAAGGCATCGTGGGTCATCAGGTGCATCGCCTTTTCGCGATCCCAGTTGTCCACGTGCACGCCCTGGTCGAGGATCGCGTTGGAGATCGTGCGCAGGTAGAACTTCAGCTGCACCAGGTGGAACAGCGGGTCGTTGTTGAGGTAACCCTGCTCCTGCATCATGCGCTCGGTGTAGACCGCCCAGCCTTCGGCGAACAGGCCAGAACGCAGCACCGCACGCAGGGTGGAGGGGAACTTGGCCGAATGCCAGCCTTCCAGGTAGTGGCCCGGGGTGCCTTCGTGGATGCTCAGCAGGTGGATCATGCGCGAGTTGTACTCACGCAGGAACGAGTCGACCTGCTTGTCGTTCCAGTCGTCCGGAATCGGCGACACGGCGTAGAAGGTCTTCAGGTTCTTGTCCAGCGGGCCCGGCGAATCGCAGTAGGCCACGGCCACGCCACGCTGGAATTCCGGCATCAGGATGATGTCCACCGGCGCGTCGGGCAGGGTCATCAGATCGTGCTCGCGCACGAATGCGGTGGACTGCTCCAGTGCGGCCTTGGCATCGTCGACCACCTTGTCGCGCGCCGGCTTGTCGGCGTAGGCCAGCTCCAGCGCGGCCTCGATCGCCTTCTGCTGCTGCTCGTCGGTCGGCTGTGCCGGCATCTCCGGTGCGCCCGGCTTGTCCTTCAGCACGGTCTGCGCGATGCCGTACATGTCTTCGCGCACGCGCTTGAGTTCGGCGCGTGCACGCTCGCCGATCTCCTGGCGCGACAGCGACGAGTTCAGCGCGAACTTCAGCTTCTGGTCGTACTTCTCCGCGCCGATGCGGAAATCGCCCTTGGCGTTGGGCACCAGGGTCTTGTCCAGCCAGGTCTGCTGCTCGTCCACGGCCTTCTTCAGGCCATCGATGGCGGCCTGCAGGCGCTGCTGGTCGGCCTGCGGCAGTTCACCGATGTGCGGGGTGATGAAGGTATCGACGATGCTGAGGATGCCCTTGTTCTGCTTGGCCACCGTCTCGGCGTGGATCTTCGGCACGCGGGCCGGATCCAGGTTCTCGCGTGCCTGGGCGAAGATCGCCGGCAGCTTTTCCATACGCGCGGTGGCCGACTTCAGGCGCTCCGGCAGCGGCGCGAACTCGCGGGCCATCAGGCCGTAGATCGCGCTGCCGGCAATGCCGTTGTACAGCTGCGGGTCCCACTTGCCGGACTGCAGCACTTCGGCGTTCCAGATCTCGGACTGCAGCTGGTTGCGCAGGATCGCCGCGTCCACCTGGTTCTCGCGGCCCAGCTTGGCCACCTCGATCTTGTCCAGCTCGCCCAGAAGCGCCTTGTAGGCGGCCAGGGTCTTCTGCTGGCCGGCGGCACTGAGGTCATCCAGTTCGCTGTCGTAGCGGTGGTCACCGATCTGGGTGGCGCTGACCGGCGAGAGCTGCATCCAGGTGTCCAGGGCGCGCTTGGACAGGTCGGCGAAGGCGGCATCGACCGCCGCGTCACCGGCCTGCTGGCTGGCGGCCGGGGTGGAACCGTTGGTCGGGGCGTCGGCCGGCTGGCAACCGGCCAGGGCGGCGACCAGGGCGAGGGCAAGAAGATGCGGGCGCATCGGCGTTCCTGTACAGGGTCAAACCCCGAGCATAGGGCCCCGGGGCTGCTTTGTCCCCGTGCCATAGGATTACCATGGGCACTGACAAGGACCCTCCAGCGGAGCACAGGACATGGAATACCAGGGAAGCTGCCATTGCGGCAGGATCGCATTCACCGTACAGGCCGAGGCGCCGATCAGCGACGTCATCGACTGCAACTGCTCGATGTGCCGCCGTCGCGGCAGCCTGCTGTGGTTCGCCCCGCGCGAGGCGTTCCAGCTGAGCACCAATCCCGCGGACGTGGCCACCTACCACTTCAACAAAGCCCACATCGATCATCACCACTGCCGCGAGTGCGGCGTTGCCCCCTACAGCGAAGCGGTGGACCCTCGCACCGGTACGCCGATGGTGGCGGTGAACGTGCGCTGCGTACCGCAGGTGGACCTGGCCACGCTGGCGGTGATGTCCTACGACGGAGCGGCACTGTGACGCCGCTGCGCGCGTGGACGCGTGTGGTGGCAATGCCGGTGCTGCTGCTGGCGCTGGCGGCCTGTGCCAAGAACGGCGAGAGGGCGCAGGAGGCGGGTGCGGCCGCTGCCGATGCTGCTGTCGCTTCGCCGGAAGGTGCGTTCCTGGCCTACGAGCATGACGTGCAGATCCAGCTGGAAGCGGCGCAGATCGCTGTGCGCATCCAGCAGGTGGCGCAGGCCTGCCAGAGTGCGAAGTTCGGTGATTGCGCGGTGCTGCAGGTCGACCAGCGCAGTGGCGAGCAGCCCAGCGGTGAGGTCAAGGTACGAATCGCGCCGAAGGGCACCGAGCCGTTGATCGCTCTGGCCGGTGAGGGGGGCACGCTGCAGTCGCGCAATACGCGCGCCGAGGACCTGGCGCAGGAGGTAGCAGACACCGCACTGACCAAGGCGCGGCTGGAGAAGGAACATGCGCGGCTGCTGTCCTACCAGGACCGCAAGGACCTGAAGATCGAGGACCTGATGGCGATCACCACGCGCCTGTCGGAGATCGAAGCGGGCGTCGAACAGGCCAACAAGGATTCGGCGCAGCAACGCCGGCGCATCGATACCCAGCTGGTCACGATGCACTTCGATACCACCTCGGGCCAGCGCAGCCGCAGCGAGATCGGTGAGGCGCTGAGCGAATCGGGCAGCATCCTCAGCACCAGTATTGCGTTCCTGATCCGCGCCGCGGCCGCGCTGCTGCCGGTGGCGGTGCTGGCCCTGATCGCGGCCTGGGGTGTGCGGGCGTGGTGGCGTCGCCGCCGCCGCAGGCTGCCGCCCAGCCTCTGAGGTGAAGGTTGATGCCGGCAACCCGCCGGCATCAGCCCTCGTCGGTCTCGTACTCGACGAACACGTCCAGCTCCAGTGCCAGTTCCTGCACGGCATCGCGCACCTTCTGCGCGGTGCTTTCATTGCCGACTTCCACTTCCAGTTCGTGGATGCCCGGGCCGATGTCATCGGACAGCCCGGCCGAACTGGAATCGTCGTCGTCCATGTGCGGCATCAGGTCGTCGGTTTCCTCGACATGTTCGATGCCGTCCAGGCCGAGCAGCAGGTCGCTGATGGCACGGGCGTCGTCTTCGGTTCCGGTGATGCGCAGTCGCAGCATGGCCATGGCGTCGATACGGTGTGGGGTTGCCTGCAGCCTAGCCAGCGTGAAGCAAAGAACGGGTGAGGGCGCAGTCAGCCGTGCGTGGCCGGGCGCCCGAGCAGGCTTTCCGGCAACGCGGGAATCGGCGTGCGTTCGTCCTGCGCCTGCTCCAGCAACCAGTCGATGAACAGGCGCGCGGCGTGGCTCGGCGGTTGCCCTTCGGCATGCACCACGTGATACGCGTAGCGCGCCTTCAGCGCCGGGCCAGGCAGGCGTACCACCTCGTAGCGCTGCAGGTAGGGCTGCGCGATATGGGTACGTGCCAGCACCGCGCCCATGCCGTACACCGCGGCACGCATCGCATCAGTGCTGTCGGCAAAGGTATGCATCGGCGGCAGCGGCGACGGTGGACGCACACCCGAGTGGCGGAACCAGTCGCGCCAGCCCTGCGGCGACAGATCGGTCAGCAGCGGCAGGTCGGCGATGCGCGCCGGATCGACCAGCGTTTCGACCCCGGCCAGCGCCGGCGAGGCCACCGGGAACAGGTAGTCATCCATCAGGTGCTGTGCACGCAGGCCTGGCCACTGGCCCAGGCCATAGCGGATGCCGACCTCCGGACCGTTGTCGTCGTAGCGGTCCAGACCGCTGCCCGTGTGCAGTTCGATGCGGATGTGCGGATGGGCCTGGGTGAAGCGTGGCAGCCGTGGCAGCAGCCAGCAGTAGGACAGCGAGCGCAGCGTGGTGATCCGCAGCGGCACGCTGTCGGCATCCGGCTGCAGGTGATGGGCGACGGCCGCGACATCGGAGAAGGCGGCGCTGGCGGCGTCGGCCAGCTGCCGGCCCTCGGCAGTCAGGCGCACGCCGCGGGCGTGGCGCAGGAACAGCCGGGTTTCCAGCACCTCCTCCAGCCGGCGCACATGGTGGCTGACCGCGCTGGCGGTCAGGTGCAGCTCCTGGGCGGCCTGGGCGAAGTTCTGGTGGCGCGCGGCGACCGCGAACACGGCCAGTGCGGGGAGCAGGGAAGGGCGTAGCTGCATGTCCAGCCTCAAACCATATTTGTGGCTGGCAGCGATACTACGCGCTTGTGCGGCGGGCGTCTGCGCCCGATCCTGTCTGCCTTGGCGAGGAACAGACGATGGACGGAGGCAGGGCATGAATGCGGTCCCACAGGCGGCCGAGCGCGACTGGCGCACGCCGCTGGAATTGACCCTGCTGGGCGCCATCTGGGGCTGCTCGTTCCTGTTCATGCGGGTGGCGGTGCCGTCGTTCGGCCCGTTCGCGCTGGTCGAGGTGCGGCTGGTGCTGGGCGCGCTGGTGCTGCTGCCGTTCCTGTGGCGCGCCCGCGCGCAGTTCCCGCCGCGGCGCTGGCTGTGGCTGGCACCGATCGGCCTGATCAACTCGGCGCTGCCGTTCGTGCTGTTCGCCTATGCCGCCGAACAGGCACCGGCCGCGATCGGTGCGATCTGCAATGCGATGACCGTGCTGTTCGCCGCGCTGATCGCCTTCCTGTTCTTCGGCGAGAAGATCGGCATGCGCCGTGCGGGCGCGCTGCTGGTCGGCTTCGCCGGCGTGGTGGTGCTGGCCACGGCCAAGGTCTCCGGCCTGAGCATCGGCACCGCGGTGCTGGCCGGTGCGGCGGCTTCGTTGCTGTACGGCCTGGGCGTGAACCTGGTGAAGCGACACATGACCGGGCTGCCGTCGGCGGCCGCTGCGGCAGCAACGCTGTCCTGTGCCTCGCTGTGGATGCTGCCGATGGCGGTCAGCCATTGGCCGCAGGCGGCGATTCCGGCCAAGGCCTGGGGCGCAGCGATTGCCCTGGGCGTGGCCTGTACCGGCCTGGCGTTCCTGATGTTCTATCGTTTGATCGGCCGTATCGGCCCGTCGCGTGCGTCGACCGTGACCTATCTGATTCCGCTGTTCGGCGCTGCGTTCGCGTGGTTGTTCCTGGGTGAGCCGGTGACGCTGCAGATGCTGATTGCCGGTGCGTTGATTCTGGGTAGCGTGGCGGTGAGTCAGAAGGGCTGATGCGTTGGCGTTTTGCGCGTGGCGCGTGCTGAAGGTGCTTCATCGTTCATGGGCGTCACTTTTCTTTTCGCGCGAAAAGAAAAGTAACCAAAAGAAACGCGCCGCCAGGTCGCGAGCCGCCGTGCTTCGCACGTCGGTCCCCTGCGCTTCTCGGTGAATCAGGGGACGGTGCCGAACTCGCTGCGCTCAGACATCGGCACCTCTTCGCCCCTGATTCCCCTGCGATGCTCGGCTCACTCAAGGCGGACCCAGATCAAAGACCGCAGCTGCACCCAGTAGATCCACGCCATGCGTGGATGCCTTTGCCGTTGATCTTGACCTTCCAGTCCGCCTTGAGCGAGCCGAGCACCGCAGGTCCGGCGAGGGCGAAGAGGCGCGGGTGTCTGAGCGTAGCGAGTTCCTGCGCCGTCCCTCGACGGGCCGAGGAGCGCAGGGTACCGGTGCGCAGCACCGGCTTGCGGCTGGCGGAACGTTTCTTTTGGTTACTTTTCTTGATGACGCACGTCCCTGTGCGCCACCCTCCGGGCCGGCTGCGCCGTTCCGCGCCGCTCCTGCAGCGCGGCGCGCGTACAAAGAAAAGTAACGCCCATGAACGATGAAGCACCTTCAGCACGCGCCACGCGCAGAACCCGCGACGGCGTTACTTCACCGGCACCGGAATATTGCACAGGTCGATATGCCCCGCCGGGCGCTTGTAGAAATCATCCACGCGATTCCGCCGCGCTTCCACCGTATCGGCGAAGGTCTTCGAATCGGTGCGCAGCACCTGGATTGGCGTGCGCTCGGCCGCCGGCACGTCGCTGGCGCGGCGGATCGACACGATCGGCGTGCGCAGCTTCGGGTCGGCGTAGAAGCCCATCGGCGCCGGTCCGCGCGGCGTTGCACTGAGCAGTTCCATGCCCTTCAGCACGCGGCCGACCAGGGTGATGTTGCGGTCCAGCTGGCGCGGCGACTGGCCGGTCACCACGTACAGTTCGGCGCCGATGCTGCTGTCTTCCTCGTTGCTGCGGCCAGCGCCCAGCATGCCGTAGCAATGCGCCAGCCAGGCCTTGCCGGCCTGCGGGTCCTGGCCGACCGGGAAGCCGTCGACGAAACCGGTCTGCGCGGCCCAGCCATCGCGGTCCGGCAGCACGCTGACCTTCAGGCCGGCGCTGGCGCGCTCGAACTCGGCCGGCAGCTTGCGCGCGGCACTGCCGAACGGCTTGGCCTTGGCTGCGTCATCGGCGTCGGCATCGCCGAACTGCACCACGAAGTTGTCCTGCGAGCGGTAGATGCTGGTGCCGTCCCAGAAGTGCTCGCGGGCGAAGGTCTGGATGTTGGCGACATGGCGCGGGGCGAACTGCGGCGCCAGCTCGATGATCACCCGCCCGGCCGGCAGGTCCATGTACAGCAGGTTGGCCGGGTCCGGGGTGCGCCAGTCGCTGGCCGCCGAAGCATCGAGGATCTGCTGCGGGCTGCGGTAGGGCGTGGCCGCACTGGCCAGGGCGGGCAGCAGGCAGGACAGGGCGAGGGCGGTCAGGGCAAGGCGACGACGGTGCGGCATGGGAACCCCGGAACATGAACGAGGCTTCGATTCTGCGTGAGCGGCCCGGCCACGCCAACCGGCAGAGTGACTAACGACACATTCGCTATACCGAACTTCGCACTACTGTGGACTTCAACGTAGTGGAGGGCCGGTCATGTCCGAGGACGATGTCCAGCTGAAGAAGTTCCAGAAGGAACTCAGCGCTGGAACGGTGTCGCTGGCCCTGCTGGCGGTGCTGGCCCGGGCTGGGGAGCCGCTGTACGGCTACCTGATCGCCAAGGAGCTGGAGCGGGTGGGCGAGGGCGTGTTGAGCGGCAAGCAGAGCGCGCTGTACCCGGTGCTGCGCAATCTGGAGGGCGCCGGCCTGCTGGAAAGCCATGTGGAGCCGTCCAGCAGCGGGCCGCCGCGGCGCTACTACCGCATCAATGAACGTGGCCGCGAGGTGCTGGCGCAGTGGCGCCAGGCCTGGCAGGCCACACGCGATTCCGTCGATTCCGTGTTGGAGGGGGTACCGCAATGAACGACCCGAGCCTGGCAGGCCGAGCCCTGCCCACGACCATCCCGCAGTACCTGGCGCAGCTGCGCGCGGCATTGGAAGGCGCCGACCCGGCGATGGTGCAGGACGCGCTGTACGACGCCGAGGAATACCTGCGCTCGGAGCTGGCGGCGCAGCCCGGCCGCAGCGAGGCGGAGGTGATCGCCGACGTTGCCGGCAGCTACGGTGCGCCGGACGAGGTAGCCGAAATCTACCGCGAGACCGAAGTGACGGTGAATCGCGCGCTGCGTACACCGCGTGCGGATACCGCACCGATGCTGCGTGCGGCCGCGCAAGCGAGTGGCGTCGAGCCTGCCGCGCCGCCGCCGACGCCGGTGCAGCGCTCGCTGCTGGCGCGTTTCTTCGGCGTGGTGGCCGATCCGCATACCTATGGTGCGCTGTTCTACATGTTGCTGTCGCTGGCGACTGGCACCTTCTTCTTCACCTGGGTGGTCACCGGGCTGTCGCTGTCGCTGGGTTTGATGATCCTGATCATCGGCATCCCGTTGACGGTGCTGTTCTTCGGTTCGGTGCGCGGGCTGGCGTTGCTGGAAGGGCGCCTGGTGGAAGCGCTGCTGGGCGAACGCATGCCGCGCCGGCCGCAGTACACCGACCGCAGCCGCACGTGGCTGCAGCGCATCGGTGACATGTTCACCGATGGCCGCACCTGGCTGACGCTGCTGTACTTCGTGCTGATGCTGCCGCTGGGCGTGATCTACTTCACCATCGCGGTGACGTTGCTGTCGCTGTCGCTGAGCCTGATCTGGGCGCCGGTCGCGGCGATCTTCAGTGGCGACATCCCCGGCGTGTACATCAACGACGTGAACGTGCTGCCGATGGCGGCCTCGCCGCTGGTGGCAATCGCGGTTGCCGCGGCGGGCGCGCTGCTGCTGCTGCTGACGATGCATCTGGCACGCGGCATCGGCAAGCTGCATGGGCTGATCGCCAAGAACCTGCTCGTGCGGCTGTAAACGGGAATCCACGCTTCGGTAGGTGCCAACCTTGGTTGGCACGATCCATCAGTGCAGGGGCGCTTGGCGGAATTCGCTTTGGTAGGTGCCAACCTTGGTTGGCACAATCCATCAGATACCGGGATTCATGGTAGAGCGCCAACCAAGGTTGGCATCTACCAGGGCGTACCGACCAAGGTCGGTGCCCACCAGGGCCGAGTTACCCCGCCTTTCGCCGCAACGGGGTGACGTTGCTCTTCTTCTTCGTGACCTTCGCCGCCGGTGCTTCGGCATGCGCGGCGAAGAAATCGCGCACCTTCGGGTACACCACTTCGCGCCAGCGACGGCCGCTGAAGATGCCGTAGTGGCCGGCGCCTTCAACGATGAAATGCTCGCGGCGGTCAGCGTCGATGCCGGTGCACAGCGCCTGCGCCGCTTCGGTCTGGCCGAGGCCGGCGATGTCGTCCAGCTCGCCTTCGATGCTCAGCAGCGCGGTATCGCGGATCGCCGACGGATCGACCTTCTCGCCGTTGACCACCCACTCGCCACGCGGCAGCAGGAAGTCCTGGAACACCACGGAAATAGTATCCAGGTAGTACTTGGCCGGCATGTCCAGCACCGCGTTGTACTCGTCGTAGAAACGACGGTGCGCGTCGGCGTCTTCCAGGTCGCCCTTGACCAGGTCGGTGTAGAAGTCCCAGTGCGAGCTGAAGTGGCGGCTCGGGTTCATCGACAGGAAACCGGCGTGCTGCAGGAAGCCCGGGTACACGCGACGGCCGGCGCCGGGATAGCTGGCCGGCACGGTGTGGATGACGTTGTTCTCGAACCACGACAGCGGGTTCTGCGTGGCCAGGTTGTTCACTGCGGTCGGGCTGCAGCGTGCATCGATCGGGCCACCCATCATCACCAGCGTGCGCGGCGTCGGCTCGCCACGGCTGGCCATCAGCGAAACTGCCGCCAGCACCGGCACGGTCGGCTGGCACACGCTGACCACGTGCAGGCGCTCCACGCCGAGGTGGCGGATGAACTCCTGGATGTAGGCGATGTAGTCGTCCAGGCCGAACTCGCCTTCGCTGGCCGGCACCATGCGCGCGTCGACCCAGTCGGTCACATACACGCGGTGGTCGCGCAGCAACGTGCGCACGGTGTCGCGCAGCAGCGTGGCGTGGTGGCCGGACAGCGGCGCCACCACCAGCACGAACGGCTGGTTGAGCATGGTGTGCAGCTGGTCGGCTTCATTGCTGTGGCGCTTGAAGCGCAGCAGCTTGCAGAACGGCTTGCTCACTTCCTCGTGCACGACGATCGGCACGCGCTCGCCCTCGACGTCGATTTCGTTGATGCCCCACTCGGGCTTCTCGTAATCCTTGCCGATGCGATGGAAGAGTTCATTGACCGCCGCCAGGCGATCAGCACCGGGCATCTGCGACCACCAGTGGCCCTGGTTGGCGAAGAACCTAGCGTTGGCCTGGGCCTGGTGCACCCAGGGGGCGAGCAGGTTGCGGGTCAGTTCGTGCAGTTGATAGAGCATGACGACCGAATATGTATGGTCATATGTTGCCGCGCAGCATATCCCATCCGGGTGTCCCGAAGGTTAAGTTGGCTGAAAATAATGAATCCGGATTCACATCCGTTCCAGCGCGGCCGCATCGCCTGCCAGGGCGGGACCGAGCCAGCAATGCGACCCTACCGGCTGCAGGCCATGCCGGGCCAGCGTCCGCCGGTACCAGCGCGCCGGGCGGGCCTGGAAACCCTCGTGGTCGCCCTCGAACGCGTCCTCGGCGGCGAAGGTCTCCAGGAAGGCCACGCCGCCGGTCAGCTCCGCCACGCCGGCCAGTCCGGCACGCAGCTCACGGTCGGGCACGTAGTGCATCACGTCCGAGCAGATCAGCAGGTCGACCGGGGCGCAGGGCCGCAGCCAGGCGAAATCACCGAAGCGGGCCAGGTGCAGGTTGCGGGTGCGGCCGTAGCGGCGCACAGCGTACTCGCTGCTGTCGAAGCCGAGGTATTCGACCTTCGGACGCAGCTTCAGCAGCGGTGCGCGCCAGGCGCCTTCGCCACATCCGATGTCCAGCACGCTGCGGATCGGCCGTTCCAGGTAGTACTCGGCGCTGGCCACGGCCAGGGCAACCTTGCGCGCCAGGCGGGCGCTGCCGCCGATGTCGGCACGGCGGTACCAGCGTTGGAAGTAGGCGGCGTCGTAGGTCTTGTCCATGGGGCGGTGCACGATCGGGGAAAACGGCGCTTATCGTACGGCGTTGCGGCGTGCCATGCGTCGATGTGTCGCGGCGCTGGGGCGTGAGGTGGCCCGGCCACGGCATGCGAGAATTGCCGCCAACCTACGCCAGCCGCCGGAGCGAGCGCATGCAGAGCTATTACTGGGTCAAGACCTTCCACATCGTGTTCGTGGTGGCGTGGATGGCCACGGTGTTCTACCTGCCGCGCATCCTGGTGAATCTGGCCGAGACCGCAGGCCAGCCGGCGGTGACCGAGCGCCTGCAGCTGATGGGCCTGCGCCTGTACCGTTTCGGCCACTCGATGTTCGGGTTGGCATTCCTGCTGGGCCTGGTGCTGTGGCTGGGCTACAAGGTCATTCCGGATTTCCCGACGATGGTTGCCTCGGGCGGCGCCGGTTGGCTGCATGCCAAGCTGGGGCTGGTGGTGCTGCTGCTGGTGTACTTCAGCTGGATCGGGCGCCTGCTCAAGGGCGTGGCCAAGGGCAGGGCGCTGCCGTCGTCGCGCGCGCTGCGCTGGATCAATGAGATCCCGCTGCTGGCCTTCATCCCGATCGTGTGGCTGGTGCTGGCCAAGCCGTTCTGAGATCCCGCTATCCGTAGAGCCATGCTTGGCTCTACGGGTTCGCGTGATTCTTCGCCAAAGCAGAGGCATCCACGCGTGGCGTGGATCTACTGGGTGCAGCTGTGGCTTTTGATGTTCAGGTCCGCCATGAGCGAGCCGAGCATCGCAGGTGAAACAGGGGCGAAGAGGCGCCGATGTTTGAGCGCAGCGAGTTCGGCGCCGTCCCCTGATTCACCGAGAAGCGCAGGGAACCGGTGCAAGGCACCGGCTCGCGTTCGGCGGCGTGTTCTTTGGTTACTTTCTTGCACGAGCAAGAAAGTAACAAGCCGATGAATCAGGCCGCTTCGTACGTGCCGTAGCTGCGCAGGCGGGCGTAGCGCTGTTCCAGCAGCTGCTCGGTGGACAGCTTGTCCAGCGCGTCCAGTTCGTTCAGCAGCACCGCCTTCAGGCGCTTGGCCATCTGCGTCGGGTTGCGGTGGGCGCCGCCGGTCGGCTCGCGCACGACCTTGTCGACCAAGCCCAGGCTCTTCAGGCGCGGGGCGGTCAGGCCCAGCTGTTCGGCGGCATCCTTGGCCTTGCCGGCATCCTTCCACAGGATCGAGGCGCAGCCTTCCGGGGTGATGGTCGAGTACACCGAGTACTCCAGCATCACGGTGCGGTCGCCCACGCCCAGCGCCAGCGCGCCGCCGGAGCCACCTTCACCGATCACGGTGCAGATGATCGGCACCTTCAGTTCGGCCATCTCGATCAGGTTGCGTGCGATCGCTTCGGACTGGCCACGCGATTCGGCATCGATGCCCGGCCAGGCGCCGGCGGTGTCGATCAGGGTCAGCACCGGCAGGCCGAAGCGCTCGGCCATCTTCATCAGGCGCAGGGCCTTGCGGTAGCCCTCCGGCTTGGGCATGCCGAAGTTGCGCTTGATCTTTTCCTTGGTGTCACGGCCCTTCTGGTGGCCGATCACCATCACCGCACGGCCGTTGATGCGTGCCAGGCCGCCCATGATCGCCTTGTCGTCGGCGAAGGCACGGTCGCCGGCCAGCTCCTGGAACTCATCGAACATGACGCGGAGGTAGTCTGCGGTGTACGGGCGCGACGGATGACGGGCCAGCTGCAGCACCTGCCACGAGGTCAGGTTGCGGAAGATCTGCGCGGTGCGCATGCGCAGCTTGTCCTGCAGCGCGTGCACTTCCGCCTCGACATTGACCGCCGGCCCGGCACTGGCGTTGCGCAGTTCCTGGATCTTGGCTTCCAGGTCGGCGATGGGTTGCTCGAAGTCGAGGTAGTTCGGATTCATCGGAAGCCGTCGTGTAAAGAAGAGGGGAATTCTAGCCGAATGCGTGCAAACCACCCGTACGCCTTCGTCTGGAAGGCGACGGTAGCGCAGCCGGGCAGGGGGCGCCAGTCAGCTCAGGGCACCACCAGGGCGCTGCGGCCCATCAGCTGGCTGCGCTGGGAAACGAAGTCGTTGTAGGCCTCGTTGGCCTCCCGGCCCAGCCCGCTGCCCAGGGTGGCGGTGGCCGAGGTGAAGGCCATCTGCGCGGCGAAGTCCTGCTTGCGCAGGGCCTTCTGTTCATCGGCGGTGGTGGCCTTCAGCCAGCGCGCATAGACCTCACGCAGCGGCGCGGCATGCGCCTCGAAGGCCGGCACCAGCGCCGGCAGGCTGGCCTGGGCCGATTCCAGGCTAAACGCCGGGGCCACGTAGCCGGCCGGCTGCTCGCGCTTGAACGCACCGGGCTCGCCCATGCCTTCTTCCACGTAAGCGATGAAGTCCGGCGCGGTGAACACCTTGGCCACGATCTGGCCACCGCTGGCGTCGACGTGGGCCACCACCTTTTCCTTCGGGAAGGGCTCGCGCACGCCGTAGGTCCAGGTCTTGTCGATGAACAGTTCGTGGCTCTTTTCGAACGGGCCTTCGAAGTCGACGCCGCCCAGCTCGATGCCGGCCTTGCCGGTGCCGAAGTTCTTCAGCTTGCTCTCGTCGGTGACATAGATCTCGCGGGCGATCACGTACTCGCTCAGGGTCGGGTTGATCAGCCCGCCACGACCGTCGACGTAGACGATGAAGCGCACATCACCGAGCTTGTCGGTATGCAGGCGATGCTCGCCGACGGCCAGCGAAATCGGGCGCGAGCCCTGTGCGGCCACCGGCAGGTCCTTGCCATCGATGCTCAGTGCCAGCGGCGTGTCGGTCGGGTTGTCGATCTGGAACTCGACCTTCGAGGGCGAACAGGCGGCCAGGGCCAGCGCGGCGGCGAACGGGAACAGCAGGGTCTTCATCGGCAATCGTCCTTGATACATGGAACGGGAAAGCAGGGGTATCAGCAAAACCAGGGAGCCAGCTTCAGCTGGCCCACGGCGGGCTGTAGCGCACCTTCAGGGTGCGCACGGCGGGGTCGGCGCGCAGCGCCTCCATCAGCTTGGAATCGATGCGTACCGCGCTCTGCCCGGACACATCGAGCATGCCGGCGACACCGCCCTGCGGACCCTTCAGCAGCAGGTCCAGGCGCAGCGGCGTGCGGCCGGGGCGATGGCGGTCGAGCAGGGCGTCGATGCGCTCCCAGACCGGGCGCTGCTGGCGCAGGTCCAGGCGCAGCGACAGCCGCGTGGCGTAGTTGGCGCAGACTTCGTCGAAGTCCCAGCACTGGCGGATGCGCAGCGCGAAGCCGCCGTTGAACTCGTCCTCGCGCAGGCCACCTTTGACCACCAGGATGCGGTCCTTGGTCATCAGGTGGCCGAACTCGGCCATCGCGTCGGAGAACGCGCTGCACTCGACGCGGCCACGGCCGTCCTCGAGCTGGATGAAGATCTGGCTCTCACCCTTGCGGCGCACGCCGACCACCTGGCCGGCCAGCACGGTCTGTACTTCCGGGCGCCAGCGCTTCTCGCCGCCGCCGCCGCCACCACTGTTGGCGCTCCAGATCTTCTCCACCGAGCCCAGGTCGTTGCCGACCAGGTCGCGCACGTCGTCGCGCCAGGGATCGAACGGGTGGCCGCTGAGGTAGAAGCCCAGCGTGTCGCGCTCGCCATTGAGGCGCTGCAGCAGCGGCCATTCCTCGGCTTCGGGCAGGTCCAGCTGGATCGTGGTCGCGCTCGGGTCGGGGCCGCCGAACAGCGAGTTCTGGCCCGACGCACGTTCGCGCGCCATCTGGTCGGTGGCCTTGATCACCTCCGGCAGCTGCAGCATCAGCGAGGCACGGTTATGGCCGAGTTCGTCCAGTGCGCCGCAGTTGATCATCGCTTCCAGCGTGCGCCGGTTGAGCTTGGCCGAACCGACGCGGGTACAGAAGTCGAGCAGGTCCTTGTACTCGCCGCCCTTCAGGCGTTCGTCGACCACCGCTTCGCAGGCACCCTGGCCGACGCCCTTGATCGCGCCAAGCCCGTACTGGATGGTGTCCGGGGTCACGGCTTCGAACATGAAGGCGGAGTGGTTCACCTTCGGCGGCAGCACGGTCAGGCCGAGGTTGCGCACCTCGTCGAGGAAGCCGACCACCTTCTCGGTGTTGTCCAGGTCCGAGGACAGCGTGGCCGCCATGAACTCGGCCGGGTAATGGCGCTTCAGCCATGCGGTCTGGTAGCTGACCAGCGCGTAGGCAGCGGCGTGCGACTTGTTGAAGCCGTAGCCGGCGAACTTCTCCATCAGGTCGAAGATCGCGTCGGCCTTGGCCTCGTCCACGCCGTCCTTGGCCGCGCCTTCGCGGAAGATCTCGCGGTGCTTGGCCATTTCGGCCGGCACCTTCTTGCCCATCGCGCGGCGCAGCAGGTCGGCGCCGCCCAGCGAGTAGCCGCCGACGATCTGCGCCATCTGCATCACCTGCTCCTGGTACACCATGATGCCGTAGGTGTCCTTCAGGATCGCTTCGGTGCGCGGATCGGGATAGATGATTTCTTCCTGGCCGTGCTTACGCGCGTTGAAGGACGGAATCAGGTCCATCGGGCCGGGGCGGTACAGCGACACCAGCGCGATCAGGTCTTCGAAACGGTCGGGGCGCGCGTCCTTCAGCAGGCGGCGCATGCCCGAGGATTCGAACTGGAACACCGCGCCGGTGTTGCCGTTGGCGAAGATGTCCTTGTAGGTGGGCGTGTCGTCCAGCGGGATCGCGGCGATGTCCACCGGCGGGATGCCGGCGCGCTCATGGCGCTTGTTGATCGCCTTCACCGCCCAGTCGATGATGGTCAGCGTGCGCAGGCCCAGGAAGTCGAACTTCACCAGGCCGACTTCTTCCACGTCGTTCTTGTCGAACTGGGTGACCGGGTTCTTGCCGAGGCCGTTCTCGTCGTGTTCGGCGTACAGCGGGCAGAACTCGCTCAGCGGCTCGGGCCCGATCACCACGCCACCGGCATGCTTGCCGGCGTTGCGGGTCAGGTCTTCCAGCTGCAGCGCCAGATCGATCAGGTCGCGGACATCGTCCTCGGTCTCGTAGCGCTGGATCAGTTCGGCCGACGCCATTTCCGAGCTCGGGCCTTCCTTGCCCTTGCCCAGCGCATCCTTCAGGTGGATGCCGAGGATGTTCGGGATCAGCTTGGAGACGCCGTCGACCAGGCCGTACGGGAAACCGAGCACGCGGCCGGAGTCGCGCACCACCGCCTTGGCGGCCATGGTGCCGTAGGTGATGATCTGGCTGACGCGCTCGCGCCCGTACTTGCGCGCGACGTAGTCGATCACCTCGTCGCGGCGGTCCATGCAGAAGTCGATGTCGAAGTCGGGCATCGACACGCGTTCCGGATTGAGGAAGCGCTCGAACAGCAGGTTGTACGGCAGCGGGTCCAGATCGGTGATCTTCAGCGCCCAGGCCACCAGCGAACCGGCACCCGAACCGCGGCCGGGGCCGATCGGAATGCCCTGGTTCTTGCCCCACTGGATGAAGTCGGCCACGATCAGGAAGTAGCCCGGGAAGCCCATCTTGATGATGGTGTTGAGCTCGAACTCCAGGCGCTCGAAATACTCTTCGCGGGTCTTGCCCGGCGCCAGTGGATTCTTCTCCAGGCGCTCTTCCAGGCCATCGCGCGACATCTTCTGGATCCAGGTGTCCAGGGTCTCGTCGTCCGGCACCGGGTAGTTGGGCAGGAAGTAGGTGCCCAGCCGCATCTCGATGTTGCAGCGCTCGGCCAGCGCCAGCGTGTTGTCGATCGCATCGGGGATGTCGGCGAACAGCGCGCACATCTCCTCGGCAGACTTCAGGTACTGCTGGTCGCTGTATTCGCGCGGGCGCTTGGGGTCGTCCAGCACGCGGCCGGTGGAAATGCACACGCGCGCTTCGTGCGCGCTGAAATCCGTCGGCGACAGGAAGCGTACGTCGTTGCTGGCCACCACCGGCAGGCCACGCTGGCCGGCCGCCATCAGCGCGAACTGGTTGAAGGTTTCCTCGCCCTCGCGGCCGGTGCGGGTCAGCTCCAGGTGCAGGCCATCGCCGAACACGCGCTGCCAGTCGGCCAGCTGCTGCTCGGCCAGTTCATGCTTGCCGTCCAACGCCAGGCGCCCGGCCAGGCTCTGCCGGCCGGCCAGCGCGAACAGGTTGGCATTGCCTGCCTTCAACCAGTCCGGGTGCACGGCCACGCCGCCTTCCGGACGATGACCTTCCATCCAGGCGCGGGTCAGCAGCCGCGACAGGCTCAGGTAGCCCTCACGGTCGCGGCACAGCAGGGTCATCCGCCACGGGTCCTGGCCTTCCTCGGCGATCAGCACGTCGGCGCCGGCGATCGGCTTGATGCCCACGCCTTCGGCGGCCTTGTAGAACTTGACCAGCGCGAACAGGTTGTTGAGGTCGGTCACCGCCAGCGCGGGCAGGCCGAGCTCGACCGAGCGCGACAGCAGGTTGGCCTGCTTGGCCTTCTTCGGGTCCGCCTGGTCGGGCTTGGCCGGCACGCGGATGGTCGAGTCCGCCAGCGAGAACTCGGTGTGGACGTGGAGATGTACGAAGCGGGAGTTGGACATGCCGGACCAGGTTGGAGCGCGCGGGCCCCGGGTGCTGACGGAAGATCGTCGCCGGGGTCGGGATGCGCTGGAGTGCCCGGTCAGGGTAGCGAGGGCAGGGGGAAGCGACAAGGACTTGACGGTGCGCCGATTGCGCGAATGTCGCCGGGCATGGCCCGGCGCCAGCGGAGGCGTTCACATTGCCGTGAAAGCGCCGGACGATACCCGGCAGCCGTTGTTCAAGCGATGGCTGTGATCGCGGGGGCTGGCGCTGTTTCCAGGCACTCGCGCACCGGGGCGAAGCTGCGCCGGTGCTCCACGCAGGGGCCGTGCTCGCGCAGGGCGGCCAGGTGGGCCGGGGTGCCGTAGCCCTTGTGCTGCTCGAAGCCGTACTGCGGATGGCGGGCATGCACCTCCTGCATGTAGCGGTCGCGCGAGACCTTGGCCAGGATCGAGGCGGCCATGATCGCGCGGTCGATGCCATCGCCGCCGACCAGCGCCTGCGCCGGCAGTACCAGACCCTTGGGCACCACGTTGCCATCGATGCGCGCGAAGCCGGCCACGTGGGCGACCGCTGCGACCACGTCGCGCATGCCCTGCAGGGTGGCCTGGTAGATGTTCAGACGGTCGATGGTGTCCACGTCCACCAGCACCACATGCCAGGCCAGGGCGCGCTCGATGATGCGGTCATGCAGCTGCTCGCGGCGCGCCGCGGTCAGCTGCTTGGAATCGTCCAGGCCGTTGATGCGCGGCCGTGCAGGGTCGAACACCACGGCCGCCACCGCGACCGGCCCGGCCAGCGGGCCACGACCGGCTTCGTCGACGCCGGCGACCAGGCGCTCCGGCTCGACCACCGCCGCGCCATCGAACAGGGTCAGGCTGACCGCTGCGGCATGGCGGCGGCTCATGCCTGGGCCTGGTCGCGCATCAGCAGCTCGCCGACGGCGTCGGCGGCACGTGCCGACGCATTGCGGCGCAGGCGCTCATGCAGGCGGGCATAGGTGTCCTGCAGGTCGGTCACCCGCTGCGGGTGGTCGAACCATTGCTGGATGGCCGCAGCCAGCTTGTCCGGCGTGCAGTCATGCTGCATCAGCTCCGGTGCCAGGTCCTGGCCGGCCAGGATGTTGGGCAGGGCGAAGCGGTCGACCTTGATCAGGCCGAATGCCTTGACCAGACGGTAGGTCAGCTCGTTGACACGGTAGCCGACCACCATCGGCCGCTTCACCAGCATCGCCTCCAGGGTCGCGGTACCGGACGCCAGCACCACCACGTCGGCCGCGATCATGGCGTTGCGCGCCTGGCCGTCGAGCACATGCGAGTACGCGACCGGCAGCGCCGAGCGCGACAGCTGCTCTTCGATCAGCCGCTTGCATGCGGCGTTGGCGGCAGGCACCACCACGTGCAGGCCGGGGATGCGCTCGGAGACCTGCCAGGCGGCTTCGAAGAAGGGTTCACCGAGGCGCGAGATTTCGCCCAGGCGGCTGCCTGGCAACACCGCCAGCACCTTGGCCGACGTCGGCAGGCCAAGCGCGGCGCGCGCTTCCTCGCGGTTGCCCTGCAGGGGGATGTCATCGGCCATCGGATGGCCAACGAAACGCGCGTCGATGCCGTGCTTGGCATAGATGGGCGGTTCCATCGGGAACAGGCACAGCACCAGGTCGGCGCTGCTGCCGATCTTCTCGGCGCGCTTCTCGCGCCAGGCCCAGACCGAGGGGCTCACGTAATGCACGGTGCGCACGCCGCGCTGCTTCAGCCAGCGTTCGATGCCCAGGTTGAAGTCGGGCGCGTCGATGCCGATGAACACGTCCGGCTGCCATTCCAGCGCACGCTGGCGGAACGCGGAACGCAGCTTGAGCAGGCGTGGCAGGTGGCGCAGTACTTCGGTCAGGCCCATCACCGCCAGCTCGCTGGCATCGTGCCAGGTCAGGCAGCCGGCGCTGCGCATGGCATCGCCACCGATGCCGGCGAATTCGGCATTTGGAAAGCGTGCCTTCAGTTCGCGCACCAGGCCCGCACCCAGCAGATCACCAGAGGCCTCACCGGCCACCAGTGCGATCCGCAACGGGCGCTCGCTGAGCACCCGCTGCGCGGGGACGCTGCCGGCCATCGAGGCCAGCGGAATCACGGCGGCGCCGGCCGGCGCCTGGCCGGTCGTGCTGCTCATCGCAGCAAGGGCCTCTCGGCGTGCTCGATGAAGTCCAGCATGGCCTTCACGTCATCGCTGTCGCGCGCCTGTTCGGTCAGCTGCACCTTGGCTTCGGCCAGTGGCAGGCCCGCCACGTACAGCGTGCGGTAGGCACGCTTGATGGCAGAAATGCGCTCGGCGTCGAAGCCGCGGCGCTTCAGCCCTTCGCTGTTGATGCCGCGCGGGCGGCCCAACGAATCGGTGCCGACCATGGTGAACGGCGGAACATCGCCATTGGTCAGCGCGCCCATGCCGAGGAAGGCATGCGCGCCGATCCGGCAGAACTGGTGGGCCCCGGCGAAGCCGCTGATGATCACGTAGTCACCCACGGTCACGTGGCCGGCCAGGGTGGTGTTGTTGGAGAACACGCAGAAGTTGCCGACATGGCAGTCATGCGCCACGTGCGTGTAGGCCAGCATCCAGTTGTCGTCGCCGATGGTGGTGATGCCGCCGCCGCCGCCGGTGCCACGGTTCAGCGTGACGAACTCGCGGAACACATTGCGGTCGCCGATCGCCAGCTCGGTGCGCTCCCCTGCATACTTCTTGTCCTGCGGTTCGCCACCGACGGCTGCGTGGCCGATGAAGCGGTTGTCGCGGCCGATCTTCGTCGGGCCGTGGATGCTGCAGTGGGGGCCGATCACCGTGCCGGCACCGATTTCCACATCGGCACCGATCAGGGTGAACGCGCCCACCTGGACGTCATCGGCCAGGCGCGCGGCCGGATCGATGACGGCGGTCGGGTGGATCCGCGGTGCGTTGTCAGTCATTCCTGCCTCCAGTGGATCAGCCCTTGGCGCCGGCGCACATGACTTCGGCCGAGGCAACGACTTCACCGTTGACCTTGGCTTCGCCGTAGTACCAGCCCATGTTGCGGATCAGGCGCTTCATCTGCACATCCAGCATCAGCACGTCGCCGGGAACGACCTGCTTGTTGAAGCGGGCGTTTTCCACCTTGACCATGTAGAACAGCTTGGACTGCGAGTCACGGCCGAGCGTGAGCTGGGTCATCACGCCACCGGCCTGCGCCAGCGCTTCGATGATCAGTACGCCGGGCATGATCGGGCGGCCCGGGAAGTGGCCCTGGAAGAACGGCTCGTTGATGCTGACGTTCTTCTGCGCAAGGATGCGCTTGGCGTCGATGTCGAGCTCAAGCACCCGGTCCACCAGCAGGAACGGGTAGCGGTGCGGGAGCAGTTCCTGGATCTGGCAGACGTCGATCGGAAGCTGCAGCGTGTCGTTCATTCTTTCTCCTTGCCAGCAGCCAGGACGCGGCGAGCCAATGCGTCCAGCTGCTTGAAGCGCGCGGCGTTCTTGCGCCACGTGCGGTTGTCGGTCAACGGGGTGCCGGACGAGTACTCGCCCGGCTCATGGATGGAATTGCGGACCACCGACTTGCCGGTGATCACGACCTTGTCGCAGATCTCGAGGTGGCCGACCACGCCAACGTGGCCGCCGAGCAGGCAGTAGCGGCCGATCTTGGCGCTGCCGGCGATGCCGGTGCAGCCGGCGATGGCCGAGTGCGCACCGATCTGCACGTTGTGCGCGATCTGCACCAGGTTGTCCAGGCGCACGTCTTCGTCCAGCACGGTGTCTTCCAGCGCACCGCGGTCGACGCAGGTGTTGGCGCCGATCTCGCAGTCATCGCCGATGCGCACGCCGCCGAGCTGCGGCACCTTGATCCATTTGCCGGCGTCCATGGCCAGGCCGAAGCCATCGGCGCCGAGCACGGCACCGGGATGCACACGAACCCGCTTGCCGAGCTTGACCCGGGTGACCAGGGTGACCCGCGCGATCAGTTCGCAGCCGTTGTCCAGGCTGCAGTCTTCGCCGATCACGCTGCCGGTGCCGATGATGCAGTTTTCGCCGACCACGCTGCGTGCGCCGACGGAGACGAACGGGCCGATATGCGCGCTGGCGGCGACCTGCGCGCTGGGATCGATGACGGCGCTGGGGTGGATGCCCGGCGGGCGCGTCGGCGCGATGTCGAACAGCGCGGCGATCTTGGCGAAGGTGGTGTACGGGTCCTTGGCCACAAGCGCGGCGCCGGGGGCGGCCTCGGCGTCGTCGGCACGCAGGACTACCAGCGAGGCCTGGCTGTCGGCCAGCTGGGCGCGGTAGCGCGGGTTGGCGAGGAAGGTCAGCTGGCCAGGACCGGCATGGGCGAGGGTGGCCACGCCATGGATGGCGGTGGCGGGGTCGCCGTGGACCTGCAGGCCGAACTGCTCGGCGAGTTGCTGGGCGGTGTAGGTGGGAGTATTCACGGCGGGAGTTTAACGTGTGACGGCATTGCGGTCATGCGGGGGCAGGGCTTGGCGCCTGCCTGGTACGGGCGGGAGGCGGCGGGTGGCCCTGGCCAGGACACGCAAAAGCCCCTCCATGGTGCTCGATGGCGCCATCCATGGCGCCAACGGTCCTGTCCAGGGCCACCCGCCGCCTCTGGACAATTTCCCGCGAGCGCGGCCAAAAGCCCATGCCGTGGAGTGTCATCTGAAAAACGAAAACGCCGGGCAATGCCCGGCGCTTCGCATCCCGTCTGGTGGAGAGCCCCCCTTTGTTAAGGGGGGGCGCGCCAGCGGCGCGGGGGATAGGTGAAATGCGCGGGCAATTCACCGGAGGTGGATCAGTTCTGAGGAACGACGTTCCTCAGAACTGGCCACCGAACGTGAATTGCAGCCGCTCGATCTTGTCGCCGTCTTCCTTCTTCAGCGGGAAGGCGTAGCTGATCGAGATCGGGCCGACCGGGGCGCGCCACAGCAGGGCCACACCGGTGGACACGCGCAGTTCGTTGGCCTTGAAGTTGTCCACGCCGGTGTAGACGTTGCCGAAGTCGACGAAGGCCGACACGCGTGCCGACGGGCTGTCGAACAGGCGCGGGAAGTAGGCTTCGACCGAACCGACGGTCTTCAGCGAACCACCCAGCGGCTGGCCTTCCGGATAACCGCGGGTCACTTCGCGCGGGCCGAGGGTGTTGTCCTCGAAGCCGCGCACCGAGTTGGTGCCACCGGCGTAGAAGTTCTCGTAGAACGGCAGGCCCTTGGCTGTGACCGAACGCAGGTTGCCGGCCTCGTCAGGCACCATCGCGGTCTTGTCGCTGCCATAGCTGTCGCCGTAACCCACTTCGGCGCGGGTGTTGATGACCAGCGACGGCATGATCGGCCAGTACTTGCTGATCTGGTAGTTCAGCTTGTAGTACTCGATGGTCGAGCCCGGCAGCGTCGTTTCCAGGCCAACGCGCTGGTAGGTACCACGGGTCGGCATGAAGTAGTCGTTGCGCGAGTCGCGTGCCCAGCCCAGCTCCGTGCGCCATGCATGGAAGGTCTTGCTGCCCAGTACGTTGATGTAGTCGATGATCGACTGCGGCGTCGAGCCTGGGTAGGTGGTGATCTGGTTGCTGTCGATGCCGAACATCAGCGAGACGGTATCGGTCTCGGTGATCGGCACGCCGAACACCACCTGCGCCGAACCATTGGTGCTGTTGTACTGCGCGGTGTTGAAGTCGGAGTAGTCCAGTTCGCGCCAGGACAGGTTGTAGCCCAGCGACACGCCGTCATCGGTGAAGTACGGGTTGGTGTAGCTGAAGCCGTAGCGCTGCAGGTAGCTGCTGCGCGAGGCTTCGACCGACACGCGGTTGCCGCCGCCGAGGAAGTTGTTCTGCGACAGCTGCACCGAGGTGGTCATGCCGTAGGACTGCGAGTAGCCCAGGCCGAACACGAAGCTGCCGGACGTGGTTTCCTTGACGTTGTAGACGACGTCGACCTGGTCGTTGCTGCCACTCACGGCCGGGGTTTCAACGTCCACCGACTCGAAGTAGCCCAGGCGCTGCAGGCGGATCTTGGAGCGGTCGATCGCGGCCTGCGAGTACCAGCTGTTCTCGAACTGGCGCATTTCGCGACGCATCACTTCGTCGGACGTACGCGTGTTGCCACGGAACAGGATGCGACGCACCGACACGCGCGGGCCGGGCACGACCTGCATGTTGATCGCCACGGTCTGCTCGGGGCGGTTGGTGGTCGGGATCGGGTTCACCTTGGCGAACGCGTAGCCGATGTTGGACAGCGAGTTGGTGATGGTGTCCGAGCTGAATTCCAGCAGCGCACGCGAGAACGTGTCGCCGGACTTCTGGATCACCATGCGCTCGACGTCCTCCTGCGGAAGGATCGTGTCGCCGCTGACCTTGATCTCGGAGATCTTGTACTGCGCACCTTCGGTCACGCCGGCGGTGAGGAACATGTCGCGCTTGTCGGGGCTGATCGACACCTGGGTCGAATCAATGCTGAAGTCGACATAGCCGCGGTCGAGGTACCAGGAATTGAGCTTTTCCAGGTCGCCGGACAGCTTTTCCTTGGAGTACTGGTCGTCACGGCGGTACCACGATGCCCAGTTGTGCTCCTTGGACTCCCAGGTCTCCAGGATGTCCTTGCTCTCGAACTTCTCGGTGCCGACCAGGTTGACGTGACGGATCTTGGCCGCCTTGCCTTCCTTGATGGCGATCGCGATGTCCACGCGGTTGCGGTCCAGCGGGCTCACCGTCGGGGTGATCTCGACGTTGTACTTGCCGCGGTCGTTGTACTGGCGGCGCAGTTCCTGGGTCACGCGGTCCAGGCTCAGGCGATCGAAGGTGCCGCCCTCGGTCAGGCCGATGTCGGACAGGCCCTTGAGCAGCTGCTCGGACTTGATGTCCTTGTTGCCGGTCACGGTCAGCTTGTTGATCGCCGGGCGTTCCTTGACGGTCACCACCAGGATGCTGCCCTGGCGGTCCAGCTGCACGTCTTCGAAGAAGCCGGTCTTGTACAGGGCGCGGATGGTCTCGCCGACCTTGTTGTCGGTGACCGTCTCGCCACGCTCCACCGGCAGGTAGGTGAATACCGTGCCCGAGCTGATGCGCTGCAGGCCATCCACGCGGATGTCGCTGACAGTGAAGGGCTCGGCTGCCTGGGCCAGGGCGGGAGCGCCGGTGACGGCGGCGAGGGCGAGGGCCAGCAGGCGGCGATTGGGGAGTCGCGTCATGTCACGTCCGGTAGGAAGGTCGATTTCATTGGTGCGGGATGCCGACGCTGTAGACGGCAACAACGTGGAAAAGTTCATCGCGGGACCAGGCCGAGGATGTCGTTGTAGAACGCCAACCCCATCAGCCCGGCCAGCAACGCCAGGCCGATGTACTGGCCGGCGGCGATGGCACGCTCGCTCAGCGGGCTGCCCTTGACCAACTCGATAAGGTAATACAGCAGGTGGCCGCCGTCCAAGATCGGGATCGGCAACAGGTTGATGATGCACAGGCTGAGTGACAGCAGGGCAAGGAACTGCAGGAACCAGTCCAGGCCGCGTTTGGCCGAGATGTTGGCTACCCGGGCGATGGTGACGGGTCCGGAAACGTTCTGCAGCGAGGCTTTGCCGGTGACGATGCGGCCCATCATGCCCAGCGAATCGGCCGCCAGGCGGCCGGTTTCGCGCACGGCCACGGTGACCGCGTCGAGCGGGCCATAGCGCAGCAGGGTGTCGTAGGGAGGGCTGAACGAGGTCGGGAACTGCACGCCGATCTGCCAGATCGGCTCGCCCTTTGAATCCTTGCCCTGGCGCGGGGTGACTTCCAGCGCCAGGCGCTCGCCGCCCCGCAGGACCTCGATCATGCCCGGGCCGCCGGCGCGACCCAGCGTCTGGATCTCGCCGATGACCTGGTCGGCGCCGTCGATGCGCTGGCCGTCGATCGCTACGATCAGATCGCCCGGCTGCAGCTGTCCGGCCACCACGGAGTCCGCGGTGAGCGACTCGACCAGCGCCGGTTGCAGCCACGACTGCCAGTACAGGCCAGCCAGGATCGGCACGCGCCGTTCATCGAAGCCGGGGGGCAGCTGCGACAGCGGCAGGCTGCGCACGCGCACCTGGTCGGCCGGGTCCAGCACTTCCAGCTTCACGTCGCGGCGGTCCATCGCGGCGGCGGTCAGCGCCATGCTGGCCTCGCCGAGGGTGACCACCGGGCGCTCGTCCACGCGCAGCACGCGGTCGCCGCTGGTCAGGCCGGCGCTGGCGGCGATGCCGCTGACACGGCCGATGGTCGGCGAATAATCCTGCTTGCCGATCACGAACATCGCCCACAGCAGCAGGATGCACAGCAGCAGGTTGGCGATCGGTCCGGCGGCGACGATGGCGATGCGCTGCCAGACGGTCTTGTGGTTGAAGGCCTGGCCGCGCTCGTGCGGGTGCACTTCGACCTCGCGCTCGTCCAGGAACTTCACATAACCGCCCAGCGGGATGGCGGCGATGGCGAACTCGGTGCCGTGCCTGTCCCGGCGCGACCACAGCGGCCGGCCGAAGCCGACCGAGAAGCGCAGGATCTTGACCCCGCACAGGCGCCCGACCCAGTAATGCCCGAACTCGTGGAACGTGACCAGCAGCCCGAGGCTGACAATCATCCACCAGACCGATCCGATGAAGTCAGTCATGCAGGCTCACAGTGGCGGGCAGGGGCGGCGTCGTCATGCTGGGCGAGGCGGTCGTTCAGGCGGCGTCGATGGCGTTCAGGGTCAGCTGGCGTGCCCGCTGGTCGGCGGACAACAGGACCTCCAGTGTATCGGCTGGCTGGGTCGGCAGTGTTGAAAGAGCGTTAGCAACCAGCTCCGGGATGGTCAGGAAACCGATCCGGCCCTGAAGAAACGCTGAAACCGCCTCTTCATTGGCAGCGTTCAGCACCGCCGGGGCGGTGCCGCCGGCCCGCATCGCCTGCCAGGCCAGGGCCAGGCAGGGGAAGGCGTCGGTGTCCGGGGCCTCGAAATCGAGCCGGCCCTGGGCCAGCAGATCCAGCCCGGATACGCCCGATTCAATGCGTTGTGGCCAGCCCAGGCCAACGGCCAGTGTGGTGCGCATGTCCGGCAGGCCCATCTGCGCCAGGGTCGAGCCGTCCACGAACTCGACCAGCGAGTGGACCAGGCTCTGCGGGTGCACCAGCACTTCGATGCGCTCACCGGGGATGCCGAACAGGTGGTGGGCCTCGATCACTTCCAGGCCCTTGTTCATCAACGTCGCCGAATCGACCGAGATCTTCGGCCCCATCGACCACTTCGGGTGGGCAACGGCCTGGGCCGGGGTGACCTGGGCCAGTTCGGCGCGGCTGCGGCCACGGAACGGGCCGCCGGACGCAGTGAGCAGGATGCGACGCACGCCGGCGCCATCGACGCTGGCATCGCGCGAGCGCAGGCACTGGAAGATCGCGCTGTGTTCGCTGTCGATCGGGATGATCTCGGCGCCGGCGCGTTCAGCGGTGCGGGTCAGCAGCTCACCGGCCAGCACCAGCGATTCCTTGTTGGCCAGCAGGATGCGCTTGCCCGCGGCGGCGGCGGCCAGGGTGGAAGACAGTCCGGCCGCACCGACGATGGCGGCGACCACCGTGTCGCAGGCATCGCTGGCGGCCAGCTGGTCCAGCGCGGCATGGCCGGCATGCGCCTCGGTGGCCAGTCCGGCATCGCGCAGGCCATCGCGCAGCTCAGCGAACAGCGATTCGTCGGCGATCACCGCGTGCGCGGGCCGGTGCTGGCGGCACAGTGCCAGCAACGCCTGCACCTGACGACCGGCGGCCAGCACGGTGGCCTGGTAGCGCTGCGGGTGGCGGGCGATCACGTCCAGCGTGGAAGCACCGATCGAGCCGGTGGCGCCGAATACGGCGACCCGGCGCAGGTCTGCGACAGCATTCATGGTCAGAACCCGAAGATTTCCTTGCCGAGTGCGAACACCGGCACTGCAGCCAGGACGCCGTCGACACGGTCGAGTACGCCACCATGGCCCGGAATCAGGTGGCCCGAGTCCTTGGCGCCCGCGTGGCGCTTGATCAGGCTTTCGAACAGATCACCCAGCACCGAGGCGAACACGGCCACCACCGAAGTGATCAGCAGGCCCGGCAGGTGTGCGGTATCGATGCCGGCCAGCCAGCCCAGGCCGACGGCCACGGCGACACCGGCCAGCAGGCCGCCGAACAGGCCTTCCCAGGTCTTGTTGGGGCTGATGCGCGGGGCCAGCTTGTGCTTGCCGAAGTGACGGCCGGCGAAATAGGCGCCCGAATCGGCCGCCCAGACCAGTGCCAGCGCAGCCAGCAGCCACAGGTGGCCCTGCTTGCCCGGCGGATCGCCGCCCGCATGGATCAGCACCAGCGCGGCCCAGGCCGGAACGATGGCCAGCGTACCGGCCAGCATCTTCACGATGCGCGAGGGTGCCGACGGCTGCGCGCCGAAATTGAAGAAGCGCAGCCAGACCAGCGCCGCCAACCACCAGGCAACACCGGCCAATGTGGTGATCTGGAACAGCACCAGCGTGCTGCCATCGGCCCACACCAGCAGCACCATCAGCAGCAGGTTCAGTACCAGCAGCACGGTGCGCGCCAGGGTGTCTTCAATGCCGGCCAGCTTCAGCCACTCCCACAGGCCGATCAGCAGCACCGCAGCGGCCGCCGCTGCCAGCCATTGGGTCGGCAGCAGCAGGATCGCGGCAATGGCGACCGGCGCCATGATCAGCGCGGCAAGGACTCGGGTCTTGGTCATGGGCTGGAAGTCTCGGTGGCCAGTGCGGCGATCTGGGCGCTGGTCAGGCCGAAACGACGCTCACGGCTGCCGTAGGCGTCCAGCGCCTGCTGCAGCAGGGCGGGATCGAAGTCTGGCCACAGTGCCTCGGTGAACCACAGCTCGGTGTACGCCAGCTGCCACAGCAGGAAGTTGCTGATGCGGGTGTCGCCACCGGTGCGGATGAACAGGTCCGGTGGCGGCAGGTCGGCCAGGGCGACCTGGCTGCCCAGCAGCGATTCGTCGATCTGTTCGGGCAGCAGGCGGCCGGCGGCGACTTCAGCGGCCAGCGCGCGCGCGGCACGGGCGATGTCCTGGCGGCCACCGTAGCTGGCGGCGATCGACAGGGTCAGGGTGGTGTTGTCTGCGGTGCGCTGCTCGGCCAGCTGCATGCGGCTGACCAGCCCGGCACCGAAGCGTTCGCGCTCGCCGATGAAGCGCACGCGCACGCCACGCCGATGCAGCTCGTCCACTTCGCGGTCGAGCGCGCCGAGGAACAGCTTCATCAACGCATCGACTTCTTCCTGCGGCCGGCCCCAGTTCTCGCTGGAAAACGCGAACAGGGTCAGCGCCGGAATGCCCAGCTCAAGGCAGCGCTCGATGGTGCGGTTGACCGCACGCGCGCCGGCCCGGTGGCCGATCACGCGCGGACGACGGCGCTGCTGTGCCCAGCGTCCATTGCCATCCATGATGATGGCAATGTGGCGGGGCAGGGCGGCCGGCAACGGAGGCGGGACTGAAGGCATCGACTTCAGACCGACAGCAGTTCTTTTTCCTTGTCGGCAACGACCTTGTCGACGTCCTTGATGTTGGTGTCGGTCAACTTCTGGATGTCGTCCTCACCGCGCTTCTTCTCGTCTTCGCTGATCGCCTTGTCCTTGACCAGCTTGGCGATTTCCTTGTTCGCGTCCTGACGGATGTTGCGGATCGCGATCTTGGCGCCTTCGCCTTCCTTCTGCACCTGCTTGGCCAGCTCCTTGCGGCGCTCTTCGGTCGGCGGCGGCATGTTGATGCGGATCGCGGTGCCCAGGGTGTTCGGGGTGAACTCGGCGTTGTAGAGACCCTTTTCGATCTCCTTGATCATGCTCTTGTCGAACGGCGTGACCAGCAGCGAGTGGGCGTCGGCGTTGGAGATCGATGCGACCTGGTTCAGCGGGGTGCTGGCGTTGCCATAGGCGCTGACCGTGACGCGGTCCAGCAGGGCCGGGGTGGCGCGGCCGGTGCGGATCGAGGTGAGGGTGTGCTTCAGAGCGTCGATGCTCTTGGCCATGCGCGTCTGCGCGTTGTTCTTGATGTCGTTGAGCATCGCCCGGTCCTGGGTGTAACTGGAATCGGGCGATTATAGGCGAATACGGGACGCTGCCGGGCCAGAATCGGCCCGGAGCTCGCCTGGCGCTCAGGCTCAGGCCGGGTCGCGGCCCTGGACCAGGGTGCCGATGTTCGCGCCGCTGAGGATCTTCAGCAGCTCGCCCGGCTGGCCCATGTCGAACACGCGCATCGGCAGGTCGCTGTCGCGGGCCAGTGCGAAGGCCGCGGTATCCATCACTTCCAGGCCGCGGCGGATCACTTCGTCGTAGCTCAGGCTGTCGAAACGGACCGCGTCGCTGTGCTTGTTCGGGTCCTTGTCGTACACGCCATCGACCTTGGTGGCCTTCAGCAGCAGGTCGGCACCGATCTCGATCGCACGCAGCGCGGCGCCGGAGTCGGTGGTGAAGAACGGGCTGCCGACGCCGGCGGCGAAAATCACCAGGCGGCCCTTTTCCAGGTGGCGGATGGCGCGGCGGCGGATGTAGTCCTCGCACACGTCGTTGATCTTGATCGCGCTCATCACGCGGGCCTTGGCGCCCAGCTTTTCCAGAGCGTCCTGCATGGCCAGGGCATTGATGACCGTGGCCAGCATGCCCATCTGGTCGCCGGTGACCCGGTCCATGCCGCCAGCGGCCAGGCCGGCGCCGCGGAAGATGTTGCCGCCGCCGATCACCAGCGCCACTTCGGCACCGGCCTGCTGGGCTTCGATGACCTCACGGGCCAGGCGATTGATGATCTTCGGGTCGATGCCGTAGTCCTCATCTCCCATCAGCGCCTCCCCGGACAGTTTCAGAAGGATGCGGCGATAGGCGAGCTTGGACATAGGGACCTCGGGTGCGTGGAAATCGCGGGCGATTCTACGCGCATGCGGCGTTGGGCCAAAGTGTTTTGTGCACTGCGGCGCGAAATCCTGCCGTCCGCCCCGCTCACGCGGGGCGTCCCGTTCAGCCCAGCTCGGCGCCGGCGGTGGCTGAAAGCTCGTCGTGGCCGAGGGCGCCGGGGGAGCGGGCGATCACCCGGTTGCGGCCCAGGTTCTTCGAGCGGTACAGCACATCGTCGGCTGCGCGCAGCAGGTCCTGCACGTCGGCAAAGCGTTCGTAGCCGCCCTGGGTGGCCACGCCGGCGGAGAAGGTGACGAACAGCGGGCCTTCCTCCAGCTCGGCCATCGGCGTGGCGACGATGTTGGCCAGCACACGCCGGATCACGTCCAGCGCCACCGATTCACTGGTGTTGGGCAGCAGCGCGACGAATTCCTCGCCACCGAAGCGGGCCACGGTGTCGCTGTTGCGCAGCTGGCCCTGCAGCTTGCCGGCAAAGGCGCGCAGCACCTCGTCGCCGGTCAGGTGGCCGTGGGCATCATTGATTTTCTTGAAGTCGTCCAGGTCGATGAAGGCCACCGACAGCGGCCAGCCCTGGCGCCCGGCGCGCAGGAACTCCTGTTCCAGCACCGCCTCTAGCTGGCGGCGGTTGAGCACGCCGGTCAGGGCGTCGCGGTGGGCCTGGTCGGCCAGGCGCTTGGCCCGCGCCTCGAATTCGTCGGCGCGGCGGCGTGCCTGATCGGCATCCTGCAGCTCGCGCAGGTTGCGCAGGGTGGCCAGTTCCTGCGCGTGGTCGATCAGCTCACGGACCCGCGAGGGCGAGTTCAGGCCGGCCTCGAACAGGCTGGCGATATCCGGCAGGGCATCGCTGATGCGGGTCAGCACCTGGTCGAAACGGGCGCTGTCGAGTTCCAGCCGGTCATGCACCTGGTGCAGGGCGCGTTCGCGGGCGGTATCGGCGTCTTCGTCCAGCCAGATGTCGGCGACAGCGCCGGACAGCTGTACGCAGGCCTGGAACGGCGAATCGGCAGCGTCGTCGTCCTCGCTGTGGCTGATGCTCTCCACCAGGTAGCGCGGCAGGCCCCACTGTTCGGCCACCCAGGCGCCGACATCGGCGTGGCTGCAGCCCAGTTCCTCGCGCTCGCGTGCGACCAGATCGGTATTGTCACGGGCTTCGCGCAGCAGTGGCAGGTAGCGCTCCGATTCGGCCTGGGCCAGGCACAGCACGCCCAGGTCCTGCAGCAGCCCGGCCAGCATCAGTTCCTCCAGCCGGCGCAGGCCGCGCGCCTGGCCCAGCTGGCTGGCGGCCAGGGCGCTGAGAATGCTGCGCTTCCACGCGCGCTGGCGCAGGTCGTGGTCGGCACCGCCGCCACCGGTCAGGCCCTGGGTGACGGTGAAGCCGAGGGCGAGGCTGATCGTGGCATTCAGGCCGAGCATGGTCAGCGCCTGGCCGAGGTTCTCGATGCGGCGGCGGCTGGCGTACAGCGGCGAATTGGCGATGCGCAGCATGCGAGCGCTCAGCGCCATGTCGATGGCGATGATGTCGGCGGCGGTGGCGATGTCCGCTTCCGGGTCCTGGGCCAGCTCGATGATGCGCAGGGCAATACCGGGTGGCGAGGGCAGGTTGCGGCAGAGCGCCAGGGCAGCTGTCAGCTCGGGAGGCATGTCGGGTCGTTCAATTCCATTGGGACAAGAATACCTAGGAATGCATCACAGTCCGCGATTTTCGTTCCTGCTATGTGACTGTGGATTCCCTGCGCCGAGTATCGGCTTGATTCGCGCGCAACGCAAAGGTGCCGGTTGTGCGCACCAACCGATGGGGCATGGGTTCATCCCTTGGCCCATACATAAAAAAAGAGCCGCGGTTTCCCGCGGCTCCTTCTGGTCGCTTCACAGCCGGAAGGCTGGAATCAGACCTGCATCGCCTTGGCAACTTCAGCGGCGTAGTCTTCCACCACCTTCTCGATGCCTTCGCCGACGATCAGCAGCTTGAAGCCCGCCACGTCGGCGCCAGCGGCCTTGACCACCTGCTCGACGGTGGTGTCGCCCAGCACGTAGGTCTGGCCGTACAGGGTCACGTCGCTGACGATCTTGTTGATCTTGCCGCTGATGATCTTTTCCAGGATCTCGGCCGGCTTGGCCTTGTCCTTTTCGGACATCTTGGCCAGCTCGATTTCCTTTTCCTTCTCGACGAACTCGGCCGGGACGTCCGCAGCCTTGTTGTGCGGCGGCTTCAGGGCTGCCACGTGCATGGCCAGGCCACGGGCCAGCTCGACGTCGCCGCCGACCAGGTCGACCAGCACGCCAACCTTGCCGTTGGTGTGGACGTAGGCGCCGATGGTGTTGTTGCCATCAACCTTCACCATGCGACGGATCTGGATGTTTTCACCCAGGGTCTGCACGGCGGTGGCGCGGGCTTCTTCAACGGTGCGGCCATCGGCCAGCTTGGCAGCCTTCACGGCTTCGACGTCGTTGGCGCCCGATGCCAGGGCGGCAGCGGCGACGGCATTGACGAAGGACTTGAAGTTGTCATCGTTGGCGACGAAGTCGGTTTCCGAGTTGACTTCGACCAGCACGGCCTTGCCGCCATCCTGGGCCAGGCCCAGACGGCCTTCGGCGGCCACGCGGTCAGCCTTCTTGTCGGCCTTGGCAGCGCCGGACTTGCGCATGGCTTCAGCAGCAGCGTTGATGTCGCCGTTGGCTTCGGTGAGAGCCTTCTTGCATTCCATCATGCCGGCGCCGGTGCGCTCGCGCAGTTCCTTGACCAGGGAAGCAGTGATTTCCACGGGATTACCTCACGAAAGAAAGGGGTTGGGCCGGCATGGTGGCCGGCCCGTGTGACACGGTCCTGTCACGCGTCAAAGGCTGCGCGCAGGGAGGGTGGACGCCGGGCGTCCACCCCGGGGCCTGGATCAGGCCTGGGCGTCGTCGCCCTTCTTGGCAGCCTTCTTGGCCGGAGCGCGGCGGGCCGGCTTCTCTTCGCCTTCGGCAGCAGCTTCGGCGAACTCTTCCTCACGCACCGAAGCAGCGTGCGGAGCAGCAGCCTTGCCTTCCAGCACGGCGTCGGCAGCGGCGCGGGCGTACAGCTGCACAGCGCGGATGGCGTCGTCGTTGCCCGGGATGGCGTAATCAACCAGTTCCGGGTTGTAGTTGGTGTCGACCACGGCGATGACCGGGATGCCCAGCTTCTTGGCTTCCTTGATCGCGATGTCTTCGTGGCCGATGTCGATCACGAAGATGGCGTCCGGCAGACGGTTCATGTCCTTGATGCCGCCCAGCGAGGCTTCCAGCTTGTCGCGCTCGCGACGCAGGCCCAGCACTTCGTGCTTGACCAGCTTCTCGAAGGTGCCGTCGGTTTCACCGGCTTCCAGTTCCTTCAGGCGGGCAACCGACTGCTTGACGGTACGGAAGTTGGTCAGGGTGCCGCCCAGCCAACGCTGGTTCATGAACGGCATGCCACAACGCTCGGCTTCTTCCTTGATGGTTTCGCGGGCGCTGCGCTTGGTGCCCAGGAACAGGACGGTGCCGCGCTTCTGGGCAACCGACGAGATGAAGTTCATCGCATCGTTGAACAGCGGGACGGTCTTTTCCAGGTTGATGATGTGGATCTTGCCGCGGGCGCCGAAGATGTACGGAGCCATCTTCGGGTTCCAGTAGCGGGTCTGGTGGCCGAAGTGGACGCCGGCTTCCAGCATCTGACGCATGGTGACCTGGGGCATTGCAATACTCCTGATATGGAACCGGCGATTCCGCCCGCGGGATAGGTGTGCGGGACGCGTGGAAGCGCGGATGGTTCCGGGGTTGGGCTTCCCTGTTGCCTCCGTGGCCGAACTCCTTGCGGAGCACCCCGGCACGGATGGGGGCAGCAGGTGTGGATTCACCGGTGACGTCCGGTGTGGACGGTCTCCCGCGCACGCAGGCGGCAGGAATCCGGTCGATTATAGCCCGCTGGGAGCGCTCGCTGCAATTGCCGGGGCCGGCGCGGTCAGATCGACCACGCGGCCGTCCTGCAGCCGGGCCTGGAAATGGCCACCGGCATAGCCGTCGGCATGGACGGGGAGGGCCCAGCGGCGTTCCCGGCCCGCCAGCAGGTAGCCGGCCAGTCCCGGCAGCAGCAGGGTGCGACGGCCATCGCCGGCGACGAACGCAAGATCGTGCAGGCGGGCGTGTACCGTGCCTGCGTTATGCAGTCGCAGAAGGGGCTGCGACGTGCCGGATTCGATCCCGGCATGCAGGTCCTGCCGCGCCAGGGGCGCCGCATGCCCCCGGAACAAGGGCAGCGAGTAGCGTGGTAGGTCCGGTCCGCTGGGGCTCAGGATCACCCGGTAGGCCTGCTCGACGGCAACGGGCGACGTCTCCCGAGGCAGCAGCCAGATGCGTTGACGGGTGCCGGGCGGGAGGTCGAGCCGGGCGGGGCTGGCCAGGATCTGGTCGCTGGGCCGCAGCTTTTCCGCATCGACCTGCTGTTCCCAGGCCAGGATCCGAACCTCGCCCTGCCAGCGGCCGGGCCCGGGGTTGTACAGCCACAGCTCGCCGTGCCCCCCTTCGGCGGGCAGCTGCAGGGTGGTGGGCACCAGGTCCAGCGCCGCAGCGGGCAGTGCCAGCAGCAGTGCCAGCAGGCTCAGCAGGATGCGCATCAGTAGATGAGGGTCACGGCAGGCGCCGCGTCGTCGCTGTCGGCCGGCGGCGCGAGGTCGCGGATCTGTTGCGGAAGCTCGGGCGCGTCGCTGCGCCGGTGCGGTGCCGTGCATCGGGTGTTGCCGGCATCACTGCTGCAGCCCTCGACCACAGTCAGCCGGATCTGCAGGGAGGTGCTGCCGGGATCGGCCCACGCGGGCGTACTGGCGACCAGCATCGCCCCGATCAGAAGTGCGCGAACCACCTGCCATCCACCGTACTGTAGGACCCGTTGCGCGGTATCGGCCGGATCGGCCGAATCTGTAGGCTCGACTGCCAGTCGACTGGTCCTGGCGCAGGAGGGATGCGCGCATCCACGCACGGCGTGGATCTACCGGAACCCACCCCGGTGGGTGCCGACGATTCCAAACCCATCCCGGTGGATGCCGACCGTTGGTCGGCACACAGGTCAGTAAGTGATCGTCACCTGCACCAGATCGTTGTAGGTACCGGCCGGGGGCTGGCCGGTGACCGGCGGCACCCGGCCATGGATGGTCAGCTGCTGCGCGCTGCCACTTCCGGTGCCGCCAACGGTATCGACATTGAGGGTATTGCCCCAGCGCAGGCTGCGCGCGGCGTCGCGGTACAGCTCATAGGGGAGGTAGTAGGTGCCGCTGCCAATGGTGGTGGCCATGCGCCGGGTGGTGGAGGCGGCGGGGTTGTTCTGGCCGTTGTTGAGGCTGATCTGGTAGGCGGTGTTCTTCAGGCAGGTCAGCGTGAGCGTGGCGGTCCGGTCGATGTTGGCGGGAATGCTGCCGGTGACGTTGCCGAAGTCCATGTTGGTGGTGACGTAGCTGCCGCATTGCGGCAGCACGTTGGCAGTGGCAGTGAAGCTGAAGGCCGCACTGGCGCTGTTGGTGCCGGTTGCGCCGCCGTTGCAGGCGGCCGGCACGGTGGCGTTGCCGAGCAGGACTTCATTCCAGGCCCAGGTGAGCACCACGTTGGCGCCACTGAAGGTGCTGCTGTAAGCACCCGAAGCGAGGATCTGGTTGGCGGGGATCTGCGCGAACAGCTGCACGGACTGCGCACCGCTGCCGCCGGTCAGCAGCGGCACGTTGTAGCTCATGGTCAGTTCCTGCGCCGGCGGCGTGCCGCGTGGCACCAGGCCGGTGACCTGGCCGTAGCTGGCGTTGTTGTAGAGCTGGAAATTCATGGTGTCGCTGGTGGAGGTGGACATCTTGCGGAAGGTGGAGCTGCTGCCGCCGCCACTGCCTGCGCCGACACCCACGCAGACGCGGACGCCGGTGGTGGCCAGCAGGCTCAGTGCGGCGGTGGTGCAGGTCACCGTGATGTTCAGCGTCGCCGCCGTAGGGCCGGGAGCGTTGCTGTTGATGTTGCCGAACGGCAGGGTCGGGTTCGCGGTTGCCGTGCAGACCGCTGTCGCCTGGGCCGGTAGTGCCGCGAGCAGGCCGGCGAACAGCAGCATGCCGAGCAGCAGCACTCTCATGGCGCCACCTCCGGGATGCACGGCAGCGGTGCCGGCTTCGGCCGGGCGCCGGACGCCACTACCTTGGGCGGCTCGGGTACCTTCACCCGGCACTGGCCGCGGCTGGTGGTGATGTACAGCACGCTGCCGGCAGCGACGTCTTCCAGATACAGCAGGCCGTCATAGCCCACCGTGGCCTGGCGTCCGCCGGGCAACTGCACTTCGCTGCCCACTTCCAGCGGCTGCCCGTCCATGCTCTGCAGCGTCAGGCTCAGAGAGGGCCGCGAGCGCAACTGGAATGTCACGTGGGTCCCCGCGCGCTGGCGCGGCGTCACCCAGTCCTCGATGCGGTCGGCACGCATGTCCTCGGGCAGGTCCAGGGTGTCGATCGAGACCCGGTTGCGCTGCCAGGACAGCAGCGGGCTGACCAGCAACAGGCCACGATCATCGGTGACGCCGATCAGGCGGTTCTCCAGCCGCACCGGCACGCCACCGACACCATTGGTGCTGATCACCGCGAATGCATCGGAGACCTCGCGGGTGGCGAACGCGTGCCCGCCCATCCAGACCAGGCTGCCACTGGCGCTGCCGTAGGCATAGTTGAGCCCGCCCTGGCGCGAGGCCCCGAAGGAGTAGCGGCCGACGTCATTGAGGATGCCGACTTCGGTCAGGCCGCCACTGCCGTCCTCGCCGTGGCGCACCTGCGCGCGCCAACCGATGCCGCCTGCACTGCCATCGCCGGGCACCGGCTGGGTGACGTCGGCCACCCAGGTCTGGCTGTCGCCATTGCGCTGGCTGGACAGGCTGGCCTGGCGGTTGTTGCCCAGGCTGGCGGTTACCGACAGATAGATGCTGCGGTCATCACTCTGGTCCAGGTTCTGGTTCACCGAGAGGTAGGCTGACCAGCGCTGGCTCCAGGTACGCGACCAGAACAGGCTGGCGTAGCGGTTGTCTTCGCCATCGGGGTAGCGCAGGCGCAGGTAGCTGGCGCTGAGCGTGCCCAGCCGCAGCAGGTCGGCGCCGACCGTGGCCTGTTCGCTGATGCTCGGCGGCAGGTTGCCCTGCAGTGCGCCCAGGTCGCGGTAATCACCATGGCTGCGCACGGTGCGCAGATTGACGTTGAGTCGGCGGTTGTTCCAGCTGTAGCCCAGTGCCCATTGCCCGCCCTGCAGGCCGTGATAGTCACTGTGCGCATAGGCGGCGTTGAACACGCCCGCGCCACCCAGCAGCCACCAGCCGCCGATGCCGGCCTGGGCCAGGCCACCACCGCCTTCGGCATGAGCCTCGCCGGTGAACGTGTCACTGATGCCACCGCGCCAGCTGGCACTGGCCACGGTGCGGTCGTCGTAGGCGAAGGAGCGTTGGCCGAAGTCCTCACGCAGGTGGCCGATGCCGGCGGACCAGTCCGACAGGCCCTTGGCCAGCAGCTGCTGGGTGCCATAGAAGCTGAAATCCAGGGTCTGCATGCGGCCGAACGCATCGGTCACCACCACCTGTGCGCTGCCGGTGCCGCTGATCCCCGGCTGTGCGGCCAGCTGGAACGGGCCGACCGGGACCTGGCCGCTGTACTGGCGCAGGCCATCGACGTACAGCTCGACCGTGGACGGCACCACCGCCTGGCCGAGGAAACTGGGCGTGGGGGTCAGCACGCGATAGGGCTGCAGGCCGTAGTTGCGACCGATCTGCAGGCCACCCAGGCGCACCGGACGGGTCCAGTCGACGAAGCCGCTGTAGAAATCGCCGACCTCCAGCGTCATCGCCTGGTCGGGGAAATCCAGGCTCCAGCGCGTATCCAGGCGCACGCTCTCCCCTCGCCAGAGACGGTCGCCAGGCTGCTGGTAGCGCCTGCTGACCGCGGTGTTTTCGAAGGTGCCGTTGCCGACGCCGAACAGGCGCAGTTCGGAGCTCAGGCTGAGGTTGCCCAGCGTATCCACCCGGCTGCCATACACGTCGTAGTTGAGCAGCAGTCCGGGTGAGGCACTGCCTGCGGGCGCGCGTGTCTGCGGGCGGCTGAGCACGGTGGTTGGCAGGGTCAGCTGGTCCAGTGGCACGTCCAGCGCCAGGGTCTGCAGGCGTGCGTCATAGCGCACCACCGCGCCGCTGATCTGGTCCAGGTACACCGGTGCATCGCCGTGGGCGTTGAAGCCGAGCTGGCGCAGTACGTCGGGGCTGGCCTGCAGGCGGCCACGGTTCTCGATGAAAGGCAGCAGTCCGCGTGGGGTGCTGTTGAGCGAAACGTCCAGGTACAGCGTCTGGTTGGCGGTCAACGGTGTGGGCGGTGGCAGCATCGCATCGGCGGAGATGCCTGATACATCGGCGGTGGCGGTAGCCGCTGCACCGGACACATCGGCGGCTTGGGTCGCCGCAGGAGCCAGGGCAGCAAGCAGCGCGCCCATCAACGCCTCAGCGAGCCGATGGGGGCGACAGCGGCGTCTGTTCCGACTCGCCATTGAGTTTGGCCGTGATCTGGTCGTTGTCGCGGTCGATCGCCGTGCGCTCGATCGGCCAGCGCATCACCTGCCCGGGCAGCACGTAACCCAGCAGTCCGGGATGCACGATGCGTGGGCGCGTGGGGCTGCCCAGCGCAAGATCGGCGATCTGCGCATAGCTGTTGCCTGCGTTGGCCACCTCGACGCCGTTGCGGCCATCGGGCAACTGCACCAGGCGGGCCTGCAGCTGCGGCGCAAGCTTGCCGGCGGCGGGCTGCACGAACACCGGTATCGAATAGCGCAGCACGAACTGCATGCCGTCGGCGCGGGTGGCCAGGTCGGGCACCTCGTCGACAATCAGCCTGTAGTACTGCTGTGCCGGCGGTGGCGTCCTGTCCGGACGCATCACCCGGACCAGCTGCTGCTGCCCGGCAGCCAGTTCCTGCATCGGCGGGGTGACCACCAGTTCATCGGTGGGCAACAGTTGCTCCTGGCCGTCCTGCTGCACCCAGCGGAACACCCGAACCTGCAGCTTCACCGGCGAGGTGCCACTGTTGGTCAGCCAAAGCTCGCCGGCACGCTGGCGCGCTTCCAGCTGCAGGCTGGTCGGGGCGACCTGCAGGCTGGTGGCTTCGACCGGGGCGGCGAATACCAGGCTCAGGACGAGCAGCGCCACGCCGGTGGCGCGCCACGGGCGGGGTCCGGCCATGCGGGCGTGCTCCATCAATAGGTGATCGTGGCGGTAACCGTATCCAGGTAGTTGCCGGTCGCCGGGTTGTTGGTGCTCAGGTTCAGGATCTGGCCGTAGACGATGTAGGGCACGGCCAGGCCGGTGCCGATGCCAGCCTGCGTGTTGGTGCCGGAGGTGGCACCCCAGACCAGGGTGTGCGCGGCGTCCTGGTAGAGCTGGTAGCCGACGTAGTTGTTGGCGGTCACCGCGGCGTTGGTGTTCTTCATCCGGCGAGTGGTGACGTCATTGGCGGTGCTGGCATTGGCACCCGCATTCAGTGAAATCGTGTACGGGGTCAGTGCCGAGCACTGGGCGGTCACCGTGCCCTGGCCCAGGGTGGGGGTCGCGGTGGTCGAGGCCGCCGTGCCGAAGTCAACGTTGGTGGCGGCAGCAGCCGTGATCGTGCAGGCCTTGGTCACCACCAGGGTGACATTGAAGGTGGTGGTGTCTGCGGCCAGGGCCGGGCCGGACAGCAGGACCCCGGCCAGGGCCCAGGCAAGCGGGGAACGAAGCGCGGATCGCATGGACAACCTCCCTGACCCGAAGGTCCGTTGAACAAGGCGAAGGCGGCACGTTCGGCACCGCTTCGGCGACGGTGACCCCAGCTTAGGAGGCGTAAGTGTCTGTATTCCGTGATAAACAGGGAGGCGAAAGGGGGGCGGCGATCACGCTTTCACTTTCCTTGCCGGAACCGTGCATGGCCCGGATCGCCAGTTGGGTGGCGTTCGTTCAGATTGCGGCCGGATCGGCGATAATGGGGGCCATGAGCGTGAATCTGAAAACCCCGCAGGAAATCGAGATGATGCGAATCGCCGGCCGCATGGCCAGCGAAGTGCTCGACATCGTCACCCCCCACGTCAAGCCCGGTGTCACCACCGAGGAACTGGACCGCATCTGCCACGACCACATCGTGAACGTGCAGGGCGCCGTTCCGGCCAACGTCGGCTACCGCGGCTTCCCGAAGACCGTGTGCACCTCGGTCAACAACGTCATCTGCCATGGCATCCCCAGCGAAGGGAAGGTGCTCAAGGATGGCGACATCATCAACATCGACGTCACCGTCATCAAGGATGGCTGGCACGGCGACACCAGCCGCATGTACTTCGTCGGCACCCCGTCGGTGATGGCCCGCCGCCTGGTGGAAACCACCTACGAAGCCATGTGGCGCGGCATCCGCGCGGTGCGTCCGGGCGCGACCCTGGGCGACATCGGCCATGCCATCCAGAGCTATGCCGAAGGCGAGCGTTTCAGCGTGGTGCGCGAGTACTGCGGCCACGGCATCGGCAAGGTCTACCACGATGAACCGCAGGTGGTGCATTACGGCCGCCCGGGCCAGGGCCTGGTGCTGCAGCCGGGCATGACCTTCACCATCGAGCCGATGATCAACGAGGGCACCCGCTACAACAAGGTGCTGCCGGATGGCTGGACCGTGGTGACCAAGGACCGCAAGCTGTCGGCACAGTGGGAGCACATGATCGCGGTCACCGAGACCGGCGTGGACGTGCTGACCCTGTCGCCGGGCGAGTCGCAGGTCTCCTGACGATGCTGCCGGCGAGTTCGCTGCTGGACACGCCGGCCGCGTCGCTCAACGACCCGGACTGGGCTGCTGCCGCGCGCCAGGCGCTGCAGCAGGCCGACGCGCGCCTGTACCGCCGCTTCGACCAGGGCGACAACATCGAGCGCCTGCTGGCGCTGCGCGCGCGCGCTGCCGACCATCTGATCCGCCTGGCCTGGCAGCGCTGCCTGCCGGCCGACAGCGGGCTGTCGCTGTTCGCGGTCGGCGGCTATGGCCGCGGTGAACTGTTTCCGCGTTCGGACATCGACCTGCTGGTGTTCGGCGATCCGCCGGCACAGCTGGCCCATGAGGCGGCGCTGGCGCGCCTGTTCGCGCTGCTGTGGGACTGCGGATTGGCCGTCAGCCATGCGGTGCGTTCTGCATCGCAGTGCCGCGAGGCGGCAGCGGACCAGACCGTGCTGACCGCGCTGATCGAGGCGCGCCCGATCCTGGCCGATGATGTGGCGCGCCGCGCGCTGCGCGAGGCCGTCGACGATCGTGAACTGTGGCCGGCGCGCACCTTCTTCCTGGCCAAGCTGGAAGAGCTGCGCAACCGACACCAGCGCTTCGGCGATACCGCCGACAACCTGGAGCCGGACCTGAAGGATGGCCCCGGCGGCCTGCGCGATCTCAATACGCTGGGCTGGATGGCGTTGCGTGCCTTCGGCGTGCGTGACCTGGAGGCGCTGGTCGGGCTCGGCCATCTGGGCGCAGACGAAGCGGCAGCACTGAAGCGCGAACGTGCGGTGCTGGCGCGGCTGCGCTTTGGCCTGCATCTGGTCGCGCGTCGCCCGGAAGAGCGCCTGCGTTTTGATTATCAGAAGACCTTGGCGGCACGCCTGGGCTTTGAAGACGATGCCGAGAACCTCGGTGTCGAGAAGATGATGCAGGGCTTCTACCGCGCCGCGCTGGTCGTGCGCCGGATCAGCGACCGCCTGCTGCAGCGCTTCGAGGAACAGTTCGATGGCGAGGCGCAGCCGGAGCCGCTGACCGTGGGTTTTTCCCTGCGCCGTGGTTACCTGGCGGCCAACGAAGCCGACTGGCCGCGCGGCGACATCGGCCAGGTGTTCGCGCTGTTCGCCAGCTGGGCCAACAATCCGCAGGTGCGCGGCCTGCATTCGCTGACCGCGCGTGCGCTGGCCGAAGCGCTGCCGCTGCTGCCGGCCTACGACCAGGCTGATGCCGATGCACGCGAGCAGTTCCTGGCGCTGCTGCGCGGCCAGCGCCCGGTCGATACGCTCTCGCGCATGGCACGGTTGGGCGTGCTTGGCCAGTGGATTCCCGCTTTTGCCCAGGTCAGCGGGCGCATGCAGTTCGATCTGTTCCATGTCTACACCGTCGACCAGCACACGCTGATGGTCCTGCGCAACATCGGCCTGTTTGCCAGCAGCCGTGCCGACGAGCGCTTCTCGATCGCGCACGAAGTGTGGCCGCGCCTGCGCAAGCCGGAACTACTGCTGCTGGCCGGCCTGTTCCATGACATCGCCAAGGGCCGTGGCGGCGACCACTCGGAACTGGGCGCGGTGGACGCGCGCGCGTTCTGCCAGGCGCATGCGCTGAGCACGTCCGACACCGAACTGGTGGCGTGGCTGGTCGAACAGCACCTGCGCATGTCGGTGACCGCGCAGAAGCAGGACATCGCCGATCCGGAAGTGATCCATCGCTTCGCCACCCTGGTCGGCAGCCGCGACCGCCTGGACTACCTGTACCTGCTGACCTGCGCCGACATCGCCGGCACCAGCCCCAAGCTGTGGAATGCATGGAAGGACCGCCTGCTGGCCGACCTGTACTTCGCCACCCGGCGCGCGCTGCGCGAGGGGCTGGAACACCCGGTGCCGGCGGCCGAGCGCGTGGCCGAAGCGCGTGACAGCGTACGCGCGCTGGTGCGCGAGCGGGGTTACGACGATGCCACCATCGATCGCCAGTTCGCGGTGATGCCCGACGAAGGCTTCATCCGCCTGCGCCCGGAGCAGCTGGCCTGGCAGGCTGCCGCGCTGGTGCCGGTGAAGCAGGGCCAGGCGCTGGTGAAGGTACGCCGGATCAGTGTCGACGATCCCGCGCTGGAAGTCTTCGTGCATTCGCCGGACCGCGACGGCCTGTTCGCCGCGATCGTGATGACGCTGGACCGCAAGGGCTACGGCATCCACCGCGCACGCGTGCTGGACGGTCCGGCCGATACCATCTTCGATACCTTCGAAGTGAACCCGGCCGATACCTTCGCCGATGGCAGTAGTGCCAACCTGGAAGCGGCGCTGCGCGAGGCACTCAGTGGTGACCTGTCGCGCCTTCGGCCGTCACGCCGGGTGGTGCCACGGCAGCTGCGGCACTTCCGCTTCGCCCCGCGCATCGAATTCCGCGATGAGCCGGGCGCAACCCGTTTCGCCCTGGTCGCCCCCGACCGCCCCGGCCTGCTGGCCGATGTGGCGTTCGTGCTGCGCAATCAGGGCCTGCGCGTGCATGATGCACGCATTGCCACGTTCGGCGAACGCGCCGAAGACACCTTCGTGATCAGTGACGAACACGACCTCCCCCTGACTGAACCTGCCCGGCAGCAGCTGCATGACGCGATGCTGGCCTGCCTGGACCCTGATCGAAACGCCGGAGACCCCGCCTGATGGCCACCAAGCCCGCCAAGAAGACCGCTGCGACCCCCAAGAGCGCAGCGGCCCGGAAACCTGCTGCTGCCGCACCGGCCGCGAAGAAGACCCCAGCGCCGAAGAAGGCCGCTGCGGTGACGGCCCCGGCGAAGAAAGCGGCTGCGGTGAAGCGTGCTGTGAAGAAGCCGGCGCCGGCCAAGAGTGCCGAAGCGGTCCGCGCCGAAACCATTGCCCGCAAGTCGCTGCGCAAGCCGTCGGCCCCGGGCGTGGAAGAGCTGAAGTTCGGCATCGAGAGTGCCTTCGAGCGCCGCGCTACCTTGACCCTGCACGAGCTGGAAGGCTCGACCAAGCCGCTGGTCAACCGCGTGATTGACGGCCTGGAGAGCGGTGAGTTCCGTGTTGCCGAGCCGGACGGCCAGGGTGGCTGGAAGGTCAACGAGTGGCTGAAGAAGGCCGTGCTGTTGTACTTCCGTGTCAATGACATGGCCGTGGTCGACGCCCGTCCGGCGCCGTTCTGGGACAAGGTCGAATCGCGCTTCGCCGGCTATGACGAGGCGAAGTTCCGCCGTGGTGGCGTGCGCGTGGTGCCGGGCGCGATCGCCCGCCGCGGCACCTACTTCGGCAAGGACGTGGTGCTGATGCCGAGCTTCACCAACATCGGCGCCTACGTCGGCGAAGGCACCATGGTCGATACCTGGGCCACCGTCGGCTCCTGCGCGCAGATCGGCCAGCACTGCCATCTGTCCGGCGGCGCCGGTATCGGTGGCGTGCTGGAACCGCTGCAGGCCAGCCCGACCATCATCGAGGACCACTGCTTCATCGGTGCGCGCTCGGAAGTGGTGGAAGGCGTGGTGGTCGGCCACCACAGCGTGATCGGCATGGGCGTGTTCCTCAGCCAGAGCACCCGCATCTACAACCGTGCCACCGGCGAAATCACCTACGGTTACATCCCGCCGTACAGCGTGGTGGTGTCCGGCTCGCTGCCGAGCAAGGACGGTACCCATTCGCTGTACTGCGCGGTGATCGTCAAGCAGGTTGATGCCAAGACCCGCAGCAAGACCAGCGTCAACGACCTGCTGCGCGGCCTGGCCGACTGAAGGTGACTGCGCCGGAGGATCTGGCGCAGTCCGCGATCTACCGGCATCCGTCCGACACCCTGGTCGGGCGGATGCTGCCGCGCCTGCTGCACGCCCCGCGCTGGACCCGGCTGCGCCGCGCGCTGTCGCGGCGCTGGCCGATGCCGGCGCTGGTCAGCGATGTACGCGACGTGGTCTACGTGAGCTGGTGGGTCGACGTGCGTCACGCACCAATGCCACCGCCGGGCCATCATTACGTGGTCCATGCCGGACGCACGCCTTACACCATCCTCAGCTACCGTCACGGCCACTTCGGGCCCGCGCTGGCTGGGCCGCTGCGTTCCCTGATGCCGTCACCACGGCAGAGCAACTGGCGCTGGTACCTGCGTCGTGACGACGATCCGGACGGGACGCCGGTGGTGCTGTTCGACCGCAACGTGATGGACCAGCTGGCCTTTGTCGCCGGCGCGCGCGTTTTCAGCGATGCCATGCAGCCGCATCTGTCCACACACTTCGAGCATGTGGTGCGCACCGATGGCGATGGGCACACCCTGATCGAAGGCGGGCAGGGCAGTGCGCCGAGGTTGCACCTGCAGTGGCAGGCCGCTGCAGGCTGGGAGGATGGGGCGGCGTGGTCGGCGGCCTTCGACGGCCACCAGGCCCTGCTGCGTTTCCTCACCTGCCAGGACGAGGCCATCGCCCGTACCTGCGACGGCCGCTGGGCCAGCACCCGCATCGCGCTGCCGGTGGAGATCGACAGCCTGCAGCCCCTGCGCCTGATCGGTGAGCAGCAGTGTCCGCGGCTGCAGGCGATGGACTTGGCGCTGCAGGAAGGGCTGGCCTTCCGGCTGCCACGGGTGCCGTTCCGGGTCGTGTCCGAGCGCCTGTTGTGAGATTCTGGCCCTCTGTTTTCCAGCATCACAGATGGCCATGAGCACCACTGTCTACGGTTTGAAGAACTGCGATACCTGCAAGAAGGCGACCAAGTGGCTGGACCGCTTCGGCGTGCCTTACACCTTCGTCGATTACCGCGAGAACAAGCCGAGCCCGGAAACACTGCTGGTGTGGGCTGGGCAGCTGGGGGGCCTGGCCGCGATGGTGAACAAGTCCTCCACTACCTGGCGGCAGTTGCCGGACAACCGCAAGGCCGCGGACTCCGAGGCCGAATGGAAGCTGCTGCTGCGCGAGTACCCGCAGCTGATCAAGCGCCCGCTGGTGGTCACCGCCGACGGCACGGTCAGCCAGGGTTTCAGTGACAACGGCTTCAAGGCCCGCTTCGGCGTGGGTGACGCATGAGCGCGGTCCTCGACCTGACCTGCGAGCTGATCGCACGACCCTCGGTGACGCCCGATGATGCCGGTTGCCAGGCGCTGCTGGCGGCACGCCTGAAGCAGGCCGGGTTCCAGTGCGATCACCTGCGCCTGGGCGAGGTCGACAACCTGTGGGCGACCCATGGCCAGGGCACGCCGGTGCTGGTGCTGCTGGGCCATACCGACGTGGTGCCGACGGGCCCGCGCGAGGCCTGGGCCAGCGACCCGTTCACGCCGCAGATCCGTGACGGCGTGCTGTACGGCCGTGGCGCCGCCGACATGAAGGGCAGCGTGGCGGCGTTCGTGGTCGCCGCCGAGCAGTTCGTCGCCGCACATCCCGATCACCCTGGCACGCTGGCGGTACTGCTGACCAGCGACGAGGAAGGCGATGCCATCGATGGTGTGCGTCACGTTGCACGGCTGTTCGCCGAGCGCGGCCAACGCATCGACTGGTGCATTACCGGTGAACCGTCGTCGACCGCGATCCTGGGTGACCTGCTGCGCGTGGGGCGTCGTGGCAGCCTGTCGGCCAAGCTGCGCGTGCAGGGCGTACAGGGCCACGTGGCGTACCCGGATAAGGCGCGCAACCCGATTCACCAGGCTGCTCCGGCCCTGGCCGAACTGAGCGCGCGGCGCTGGGATGACGGCTACGAGAGTTTCCCGCCGACCAGCCTGCAGGTCTCCAACATCCATGCCGGCACCGGTGCCAACAACGTGATTCCCGGCGAGCTGGAGGTGGATTTCAACATCCGCTACAACCCGCACTGGGATGCACCGAAGCTGGAGGCGGAGATCACCGCATTGCTGGACCGCCATGGCCTGCAGTACACGCTGAAGTGGCACCGCAGCGGCGAGCCGTTCTACACCCCGGAAGGCACGCTGCGCGCCACCGCGCGTGCGGTGCTGGCCGAGCACATCGGCCGTGCGCCGGAAGAAAGCACCGGCGGCGGCACGTCAGATGCACGCTTCATCGCGCCACTGGGTGCGCAGTGCATCGAAGTGGGGCCGGTCAACGCCAGCATCCACCAGGTGGATGAGAACGTGCGCGTGGACGATCTGGAAGCGTTGCCGGGGCTGTACCAGCGCCTGGTGGAACGGCTGCTGGTGGGAACCCCATGACGGAATGAATCCCGCGAGGGTGGGTGCCGACCGTTGGTCGGCACGCCTCCCGCCGGGGCCGCTTCTCTACTCGGAAAAAATAAAGAACGGCGGCTCGACCGCTTTCTTCCAGTAACTTGGCGCGGCCATGTAGAAGTGTTGCGCCTCGGCTCTGGCGAACCAGCGCGCCGCCGCGTCGGTGTCTTTCTCCACACCCGGCGCACTGCGGCCCAGCAGCAGACCGGCGAAGTACTGGCCGAACACATTGCCCTTCTCACCGGCGCGCTGGTACAGCTGCAGCGCACGCGCCGGATCGCGCGGCAGTCCCATGCCTTTCTCCAGCAGCGCGCCCAGGTCGACCTGCGCTTCGGCGTCGCCGTGCTCGGCACGACGCTGGATCTGCGCCACCAGCGGATGCACGGTGTCACCCTGTGCGGCCACCGCATCCGGCAGTCGCGACGACGAACTCGGGTAGCGCTCGTAGATCATTCCGCGCAGGTCCCAGCGCAGCGCCTGCTGCGCGTCGCCTCGCTGGCGGTAGGCCTTGGCGAGCCCGTAGAACGCATAGGGATTGCCGTGGTTGGCAGCCGCCAGATACGCGCGTTCGCCACGTCGCCAGGACGCGCGCAGGACAGGTGCCGGGTTGATGTGGGGGCTGTCGGCATGCTGCAGCCTGCCGGAGATCCAGATCCGGCCCAGTGCTTCTTCCGCTTTGGTGTTGTGGAAGGTCCAGGGCGTGACCGCGGCAGCACGCTCGTAGTAGGCGACGGCGCGCGGATCGTTGAAACGTTCGAAGGTCTGCGCAGTGTCCCAGGCTCCGTCGAAGCTGCCGTCGGTGCCGCGTTGCTCCAGTGCCTGCTGCTGCGCCAGCGCCAGCGGCAGCGTGGAGGGCGGAGGCAGGGTCTGGCAGGCGGCCAGGCCCAGGCAGAGCAGGGCGGCCAGCGCCGCGTTGCGTCCAGTACGGTGTTGCATTTCCATTACACGTTTCACGGCGGTCCATTATGCGCGCCGGGGAGTGGTTGCCAACGCAACGGTTGCGCCGTGCCGGAAACCGGGGTAGGGTCGATGCCATGTCGATCCGCCTGGCCACCGCCGTCAATAACAACAACCGCAATAATCTGCGCGCGAATAATCGTGCGCGGCCGATGCGGGACTGCGACCTGGGTAGATAGACAGCAACACACGCCCGGACACCAGAAAACCCGCATCAGCCGATGCGGGTTTTTTTGTGCCCGGGGCGCAGCCCCACCCGGGCCTGGATGGCCGGTCGAACACCCTCCCACCCGTGAAATCCCCCAACAGGAGCTCTCCCATGTGTTCGATCTTCGGAATCTTCGGCCTGCAGGCCGGTGACGATCTTCCCGCCCTGCGCCGCCATGCGCTGGAACTGTCGCAGCGCCAGCGCCACCGTGGCCCGGACTGGAGCGGCGTATACCTCGACGAAGGTGCGCTGCTGGTCCATGAGCGGCTGGCCATCGTCGACCCGGCCGGTGGTTCGCAGCCGCTGCTGTCGGCCGATGGCCAGCTGGCGCTGGCGGTGAACGGCGAGATCTACAACCACCAGGCATTGAAGGCGGCGCTGACCACCGCCTACGACTTCCAGACCGGCTCGGACTGCGAGGTGATCAACGCGCTGTATCGCCAGGGCAGTTCGCCGGCGCAGTGGCTGGAACAGCTCAACGGCATCTTCGCCTTCGCGCTGTGGGACCGCGAGAGTGGACGCGTGCTGGTGGCACGCGACCCGGTCGGCGTGGTGCCGCTGTACTGGGGCCACGATGCCCAGGGGCGCCTGCGGGTGGCCTCGGAAATGAAGGCGCTGTTCGATACCTGTGCCGACGTCGCACAGTTCCCGCCGGGTCACTACTTCGACAGTGCCAGCGGTGAGCTGGCACGCTATTACCAGCAGCCGTGGCGCGACTACGCCGACGTGCAGGGCCGCCAGGCCGACCTGGCCGAACTGCGCCAGGCCTTCGAGCATGCGGTGGAGCGCCAGCTGATGAGCGACGTGCCGTATGGGGTGCTGCTGTCCGGTGGCCTGGACTCGTCGCTGGTGGCGGCCGTTGCCGCGCGCTATGCGCGTTGCCGCATCGAGGATGGCGGGCAGACCGAAGCCTGGTGGCCGCGCCTGCATTCGTTCGCGATCGGCTTGAAGGGCTCGCCCGATCTGGCGGCCGCGGCGATCGCTGCCGAGGCACTTGGTACCGTGCATCACGGCTTCGAATACACCTTCGAGGAAGGCCTCGACGCGCTGCCGGAAGTGATCCGCCACATCGAAACCTACGACGTCACCACCATCCGCGCCTCGACGCCGATGTTCCTGCTGGCACGGCGGATCAAGGCGATGGGCGTGAAAATGGTGCTGTCCGGCGAGGGCAGCGATGAGATCTTTGGTGGCTACCTGTACTTCCACAAGGCGCCGGATGCACATGAATTCCACGACGAGCTGGTGCGCAAGCTGGACGCGCTGCACAACTACGACTGCCTGCGCGCCAACAAGTCGATGATGGCCTGGGGCGTGGAGCCGCGCGTGCCATTCCTCGATCGTGAGTTCCTCGATGTGGCGATGCGCTTCGATGCCGCGCACAAGATGGTCGGTGCCGGCTTTGGCGGGCGTCGCATCGAAAAAGCGGTGCTGCGCGAGGCGTTCGACGGCTACCTGCCGGACAGCATCCTGTGGCGGCAGAAGGAACAGTTCAGCGATGGCGTTGGCTACGGCTGGATCGATGGGCTGAAGGCGCATGCCGAAGCACAGGTGAGCGACCGTGTGTTGGCGGCAGCGGACAAGCGCTTCGCGCACAACCCGCCGCAGACCAAGGAGGCGTACTACTACCGCCACCTGTTCGAGCAGTTCTTCCCGAGTCGTGCTGCGGCGGAAACCGTGCCGGGCGGCAAGTCGATTGCCTGTTCGTCGCCGGCCGCCATTGCCTGGGATGCCAGCTTCGCCGCGGCGGCGGACCCCTCGGGCCGCGCGATCGCCGGGGTGCACGAACAGGCACTGGCCTAAGCCCTCAAAAAGGGGGCGGAGGGGATTAAGTCGTTTGTGCAACTAACGACTTAATCCCCTCCGTCCCCTTTTTGTATGATCGCCCCCTGCGCATTGGGGAATGTTCATGGACGTACAGGCAGGTGGCGACGTGCCGCCCACGAAATGGGGATGGCGTTATCTGGCCTGGGCCGGGGTGCCGTTGCTGGCTGGCGTACTGCTGGCGCGGTATGCCGGGCCGGCGGCGCCCGAGGCGGTTGCCCGCGCCACCGCCGCCGAAGGCAGCTGGGCGCAGCACCTTGCCTCACCGCTGGGCTTGTTTCTGCTGCAGCTGCTGGTGCTGCTGCTGGTGGCCAAGGGCGCGGGTGCGCTGCTCAAGCACTTTGGACAACCGGCGGTGATCGGTGAGATGGCCGCTGGCCTGATGATGGGGCCGCTGGTGCTCGGCAGCCTGCTGCCGCAGCTGCATGGTGCGTTGTTCCCGGCCAGCTCGCTGGGTCCGCTGGGCATGCTCAGCCAGCTGGGCGTGCTGATGTTCCTGCTGGTAGCCGGTGCCGAGCTGGACCTGGCGGCGCTGCGTGGCCGCCGGCGCTTCGCCTTCACGGTCAGCCATGCCGGTATTGCAGTGCCGTTCGTGCTCGGCGTGGCGCTGGCGATCTGGCTGTATCCGCAGCACGGTCCGCAGGGTGTGGGCTTTACTGCATTCGCATTGTTCGTCGGCATCTCCATGAGCATCACCGCGTTCCCCGTGTTGCTTCGCATCCTTGCCGATCGTGGGATCACACAGACGCCATTGGGCCAGACCGCGATCGCCTGCGCGGCATTGGGCGATGCCACCGCCTGGTGCCTGCTGGCCTTGATCGTCGCCGCCGCCCAGGCCAGCGGCTGGTTGCCGGCCAGCCTCAACCTGCTGTGCGTGGTCGTGTTCGTGGCGCTGATGCTGGGGCTGGTGAAGCCGTGGTTTGCCCGCCAGCAGATCGCGCCGGGCCGTGAGGGACGTTGGTTGCTGGGTATCCTGCTGCTGTCACTGGCGAGTGCGCTGGTCACCGAGATGCTGGGCATCCACGCGTTGTTCGGTGCATTCGCTGCGGGCGTCGCGGTATCGTCCAACGCGCAGCTGCGCGACCTGTTGATGGCCCGCGTCGAACCGTTCGCGGTGACCCTGCTGCTGCCACTGTTCTTCGCCATGACCGGCCTGCGCATGCGCGCCGATGCGCTGCAGGCCAGCGATATCGTGTTGTGCGTGGTGGTGATCGCGGTGGCCACGGCCGGCAAGCTGCTGGGCACATTCAGTGCCGCTCGCAGCGCGGGCATGCCCACGCGCGAGGCATGGCGGCTGGGCGCATTGATGAACACCCGTGGCCTGATGGAGCTGATCGTGCTCAACCTGGGCTACGAGCTGGGCCTGCTCGGCGATCGGCTGTTCGCGGTGCTGGTGATCATGGCGTTGGTGACCACGGCGATGACCGGGCCGCTGCTGAACCTGATCGAGCGGCGCCGGGGCTGAGCGCTGGACGGTCGTGCCGGTACCAGCGTCATCGTGTGCTGCGCCTTGCCGGGCAGGAACGGTGTCGGCCGCCCATGCACCCAGTCCTCGTGGCCGGCGCCCCAGTACGGCGACAGCGGGTGCCCGCTCTGGCCGCCGGGCATGTGTACGATGCCGTCGGCCTCGTGGCCGGGCGAAACCACCATGCGTTCGGAGGCGCCGAAGTTCGGCGTCTGCACGCGCGGCATGTCACGGTCGCCGGGCAGCGGGTCGGCGGGCATGCACAGCCAGCGCTTGGCGATGTCCGGCAATGCACGCGCGATGGGATGGCAGAGCGCCGCGGTGTTGCGCTCTCCCCAGGTGCGCTGGGCCAGTGGGCCCTGCTTGGCCAGCTCGCTCTCGGTGCGGCGTGCGGCATCAAGCAGCAGCGCGTCCCAGCTGTCGTAGGCCGGTGGCAGCAGGTTGGCGGGGCGCTGCTGCAGCATCGGCCAGGCCACGCCTTCCAGTTGTGCCAGGCGCGGGTCCAGATAGTCATCGCCCAGCTGCGCGTTGGCCGGTGCCAGCAGTGCTTCGGACAGGGTATCCATCACCTGCGTGCGGAACGCGCGCACCACCCGGTAGCTGACCGAGCCGGCCGAGGCCCGGCCGCCCCATTGATGGCTGACCGCCTTCAAGCGCTTCAGTGCAGGGTCGTCACTGCGTTCGATGACGTCATGCAGCAACGCCCACCAGCGCTGCAGAAACACGGCGCGATCATCGAGCTGGATCGCCAGCAGGTCGTGTTCGTCGAAGCGGTCCTGGATGGCGAGCAGGTCGCGGATCTGCTGCGCACGCGCGCCGAGGTCATAGCCACCGTTGCCGACGCTGGCCAGTGCCTCGCCGTCGAGGACGCGTCCGTTGGCGGTCCACAGGCGATGGTTGGGGGGATCGATCAATGCAGGCGAGGCATCGCTGCGGATCGGCCACGGTGCGCAGTCCTGGTTGCTGGCGGCCGTGAAGCCGGCCGGCGCACAGCCGGGGCCGCGGTCAGGGCGGGCGCCGATCAGCCGCCAGGCAATGCGGCCGCTGCGGTCGCCGACCACCAGGTTCTGCGCGGGAATGCCGGCGCGGTCGGCGAAGTGCAGTGCACCGTCCAGGTCACCGGCGCGGGCCAGATCAGCGAAATCCAGGCGTACGGCGCCGGGCAGGTGTGCGACCCAGCGCAGGGCATCGCCACTGCCATCGGCATGGGTGTGCAGGATCGGCCCCCAGGCGGTTTCGCGTACCGGGAACAGCACGTCGGCCTGGCCGGCCACTGCGATGCGCTCTTCATGCACCGTGACCGCGGCGTTGGCCGGTTCCGTGCGGTAGTCCGCCGTGTCGATGTAGCTGTTGGTGAAGCCCCAGGCGACGTGGCCGTTGCTGCCGACGATCACCGCCGGCAGGCCAGGGAGCGAGAAGCCAGTGACGTCGACCTGGCCGCCGGCGGCCTGCGGGTCCGGATAGCGCAGGCGCACCCGGAACCACAGGCCAGGCGCGCGCAGGCCCAGGTGCATGTCGTCGGCGACGATGGCGCGGCCGTCGGCGGTGAGTGCGCCGGCCACCGCGAAGTTGTTGCTGCCGATGACGTCCGCCTCCTCCTGCTCGGTGCCCGGCTTTCCCTTCAATGTGCGCAGATCGAGCTGGCTGGCATCGGGCAGAATCGCATTGCCGGTGGCTTCGCCAAACAGCGGTGCATCCCATTCGGTGCCGTCGTGGGCAATCAGCGCGTACAGCGCCGGCGGCACCACCGCACGGATGCGGCTGAGGGCAAGCTCGGTCTGGTTGTTCGGGTCCTGCAGGTCGGCGTACATGGCCAGCCCGGCCAGCACGCTGTCGCTGGCCTGCCACGGTTGCGGTGACTGCCGCAGCAGCAGGTAGGCCCATGGCCGCACGGAGAGATCGGTAAGGCCTTCGTTGACGCCATCTACATAGGCGCGCACGACCGCGCCGTTGTCGCCCAGCGCGGTATCCAGATGCGCCTCGGTGCGGGCGCGCAGGCGGTGCACGCGCATGCGCTTGTCAGCTTCAATGGCCTTCGGCCCGAACAATGCCGACAGCTCGCCGGCGGCACTGCGGCGCATCAGGTCCATCTCGAAATAGCGTTCCTGCGCATGCACATGGCCGAGTGCGCGCATCGCGTCGGCCTGGCTGCCGGCAGTGATGGTGACCACGCCCAGCGCATCGCGCTCGATGGTGACCGGCTTGGCCAGGCCCGGCAGCGCATGCTCGCCGTCCAGGTCGGCCAGGCTGCCGCGCAGCAGCAGCCACAGGGCCAGTGCGGTGACCAGCACGATGGCGACCAACACACCCAGCACCCAACGCCATGTACGTCGCATCGCACGTCCTTTCCGAACTCGTGGGCCGATTGTAGCCGCAGGCGCAACTGCGACTGATTCCGATTAGATCACCGTATTTTGAAATGCGGCACCCTATGCCACATCGATTCACAGGAGCCCCCCATGAAAGGCAACCCGGACGTCATCGCCTGCCTGAAGGAACTGCTGCGCGGCGAGCTTGCTGCCCGCGACCAGTACTTCATCCATTCCCGCCGCTACGAGGACCAGGGCCTGTTCGCGCTGTACGAACGCTTGAACCACGAGATGGAAGAGGAAACCCAGCACGCCGACGCGCTGCTGCGCCGGATCCTGTTCCTCGGCGGCGACCCGGACATGCGCCCGCATGCCACCGAGCCGGGCAAGACCGTGGAAGAGATGCTGCAGAAGGATCTCGACACTGAATACGCGGTTCGGAACAATCTCGCCGCCGGCATGAAGCTGTGCGAAGAGAAGGGTGACTACGTGAGCCGCGACATGCTGCTGGCGCAGCTGAAGGACACCGAGGAAGACCACGCCTGGTGGCTGGAGCAGCAGCTGGGCCTGATCAAGCGCATCGGCCTGGAGCTGTACCAGCTGAGCAAGATCGACGGCAACGGCGCCCCGGCGCACTGAGCCGGCACCGCGATCCGGTAGGGCCGACTGTTAGTCGGCAGCTCTCCAAACGGCAGCCGACTAACAGTCGGCTCTACCAGAGGCAAAAAGCAGCCGACCAGCGGTCGGCTCTACCAGAAGAAGCACAGCGTTCTGTCGCCCGCCAGCATCGGAGCACCGCCAGCCAGCCTTCGCCAGCCAGCTGCTCCACCGCCCGCCAGCCGACAACGAAAAAGCCGGGGAATGCCCCGGCTTTTTCGTGTCTGGTCTCCGGCAAGGCGTGTCAACCAAGGTTGACACCCACCAGGAGCAAGGCCCCAGCCTTTATTCCACCGACAGGCCTTCGACCTTCTGCCAGCCACGCGGCAGCAGGTGGCCGCGGGTGGCGCGGGCGCCGAGGTAGGCGTCGAGCTCGTTGAACTTCAGCCCCATCGTGCGCTGCCCGCTGCGTACCTGCAGGGTCTGCCCCGGGCTGATCGCCACGATGGCGACCACGCGTTCGGTGGCGAGCTTGGCCTTGGGGATCTCGATGATCTTGTTGCCCTTGCCCTTGTCCAGTTCCGGCAGGTCGTTGGCGGCGATCGCCAGCAGGTTGCCCGAACTGGTCACCGCCACGATGCGGTCGGTGGCGACGTTGGCCACCACCGACGGGGTCAGCACGGTCGAACCGGCTGACAGGTTCAGCATCGCCTTGCCGGCCTTGTTGCGGCCGATCAGGTTCTCGAAGCGGGTGACGAAGCCGTAGCCGTGGGTGGAGGCCAGCACGAAGCGGGTGTCCGGCTCGGCGCTGGCCAGGGTCACGAAGCTGGTGCCTGCGGCCGGCGAGAAGCGGCCGGTCAGCGGTTCACCGTTGCCACGCGCGGAGGGCAGGGTGTGCACCGGCGTCGAGTAGGCGCGGCCCTCGCTGTCGAGGAACGCGACCTGCTGCGTACTGCGCGCACGCACCGCGCCCTGCAGGGCGTCACCATCACGGTAGGACAGGGCGGACGCATCGACGTCGTGGCCCTTGGCGGCGCGGATCCAGCCCTTCTCCGACAGCACGACGGTCATCGGCTCGCTCGGCACCAGCTCGGTCTCGTCGATGGCCTGCGCGGCCTGGCGCTGCACCAGCGGCGAACGGCGCGCGTCGCCGAATTTCTTGGCATCGGCGGTCAGTTCGTCGCGGATCAGCTTCTTCAGCTTGGCCTTGCTGTCGAGGATGCCGAGGATCTTCTCGCGCTCCTTGGCCAGCTCGTCCTGCTCGCCGCGGATCTTCATCTCTTCCAGGCGGGCCAGCTGCTTCAGCTTGGTTTCCAGGATGTACTCGGCCTGTTCCTCGGACAGGCCGAAGCGCGCGATCAGCGCCGCCTTCGGTTCGTCCTCGGTACGGATGATGTGGATCACCTCGTCCAGGTTGAGGAAGGCGACCAGCAGGCCTTCCAGCAGGTGCAGGCGGCGCTCGACCTTCTGCAGGCGGTGCTGCAGGCGGCGGGTGACGGTGTTGCTGCGGAAGGTCAGCCATTCGCTGAGCAGCATCTTCAGGTTCTTCACCTGCGGACGGCCGTCCAGCCCGATCACGTTGAGGTTGACGCGGTAGCTGCGTTCCATGTCCGTGGTCGCGAACAGGTGGCCCATCAGCTGCTCGGCGTCGACGCGGTTGGAACGCGGTACCAGCACCACGCGCACCGGGTTGGCGTGGTCGGACTCATCGCGGATGTCTTCCAGCCATGGCAGCTTCTTGGCGCGCATCTGCGCGGCGATCTGCTCGATCACCTTCGACGGCGACACCTGGAACGGCAGCGCGGTGACCACGATGTTGTGTGCTTCCTTGGTGAAGGTCGCACGTGCGCGCACGCTGCCGTTGCCGGTTTCGTAGATGTTCCGCAGATCGTTGGCCGCGGTGATGATCTCGGCGCTGGACGGATAGTCCGGGCCCTGCACGTGCTCGCACAGGTCGCGCACGCTGGCATCGGGGTTGTCCAGCAGGTGCAGCAGTGCGCTGACGATCTCGTTGAGATTGTGCGGCGGCACGTCGGTGGCCATGCCCACGGCGATGCCGGTGGTGCCGTTCAGCAGCAGGTGCGGCAGCCGTGCCGGCATCCAGGTTGGCTCCTGCAGGGTGCCGTCGAAGTTCGGTGCCCAGTCGGTGGTGCCCTGGCCCAGTTCGCCCAGCAGCACTTCGGCAATCGGGGTCAGCTTGGATTCGGTGTAACGCATCGCCGCGAACGACTTCGGGTCGTCGCTGGAGCCGAAGTTGCCCTGGCCCTCGATCAGCGGGTAGCGGTACGAGAACGGCTGTGCCATCAGCACCAGCGCCTCGTAGCACGCGCTGTCGCCATGCGGGTGGTACTTACCGATGACGTCACCGACGGTGCGCGCGGACTTCTTCGGCTTGGACGCGGCATTCAGGCCCAGCTCGCTCATCGAATAGATGATGCGGCGCTGCACCGGCTTCAGGCCGTCGCCGATGAACGGCAGGGCGCGGTCCAGGACCACGTACATCGAGTAGTCGAGGTAGGCGCGTTCAGCGTACTCGCGCAGCGGCAGTTGTTCGAATCCGTGGAACACGGGGCGGGCAAGTTCGGTCATGCGGCGTTGTTACCTGTTGTCGGGAGGCGGCGACGGCGGTCGCCGCTCGCAATCCTGTGATTATCCGGATGCGGCGGGGGATGCCAAGCCGCGCGCAGGGTCCAACCCGGTTTCCAGGCCGTGTCCGGCCCGTGCCAGGTAGCGCCCCGGTGGCAGCCCGAAGTGGCGGCGGAACACGGTGACGAAGGCGCTGGCGCTGCTGAAGCCCAGCGCGTGGGCGATATCGGCCACGCTGCGGCCGTCGGTCAGCTGGCGCAGGGCTTCGGACAGCCGGGCCTGCTGCCGCCACTGGGCGAAGCTGAGCGTGGTCTCGTCGCGGAAGTGGCGGGTCAGGCTGCGCGGCGACAGCCCGGCCCAGTGCGCCCATTCGGCCAGGCTGCGCTCGTCGGACGGGTCGGCCAGCAGCTGCGAGGCGATCTTCAGCAGGCGCCGGTCATGCGGCATCGGCAGGTGCATGCGCTGGCGCGGCGCGGTACGGATCTCGTCCAGCAGCACCTCGATGATGTGCTGGCGCTCGGGCGTGGTGTCGTAGCCCAGCGGCCATTCGCAGATGCGGTCGGCCAGCGCCTGCGCCAGCTTGGACAGGCCCAGTACGCAGGGATCGGCGGGCAGGGTGGCGCAGGCCGGTGCGGCCAGCGCCATGCCCCAGCCACGCAGCGGGCCGTCGAGGGTGACCGTATGCGGCTCCAGCGGCGGCATCCAGCCGGCCGAGCCCGGCGCCAGTGACCACGTCCCGTGCGAGGTGCGGGTGGTCAACAGGCCACGTTCGACGCAGATCAGCTGCGCGCGCTGATGGTGGTGCCAGTCCACTTCACGGACCAGGCCCAAGGGGCTGTCGAAGCGGAAGGCGACAACCGGTGGCCCGTCATTGCGCTCGAACCAATCCAGGGCGTCGTCGCGCAGCAACCGCTTGGGAGGGGGGATTTCTGCCTTGTTCATCATATCCGCTGGCTGAAATGTGTCATCCATTGGCTGAATTGTACTACCGGGCCACCTGACCAGATCATTAAGGTAGGCGCCTTCGTTGATCCAGCCCGCTGCTGCAACACAGCATTCGATGCCAGATCGAATATTTCCATTGAGAAATATTTTTTTTGGAAGAGAATGCTCCCCCATGATCTGTCCTGCAACCACTCCCCCCAGCTTCGGCCTGCTGCTGCGCCAGGTGCGCGACGGCCTGGTCCGTCAACTCGACGCATCCATGGCTGAAGAAGACCTGGGTATCGGCTTCACCCATTACATCGGGTTGAAGGTGCTTTCCAACATGGCTCCGTGCACGGCCAACGAGCTGGCCCAGGCCATCGACCAGGTGCCCAGTGCGGTGACACGCCTGCTGGACAAGCTGGAGTCGCTGGGCTGCGTCCGCCGCGAACCGCATGCCCAGGACCGGCGTGCGCTGCAGATCGTGCTGACCGATGAAGGCCGCGCACTGTGGGCGCGGCTGAAGCTGCGTGGCGACGCGGTGATGGATTACGCCCTGCGTGATCTTTCCGCCGACGAGCGCACGCAGCTGCTGTCCCTCCTTACCCGAATCCGCGATTCCCTGACGACCCCATGAACCCGATCCCGCAATCCACTCTCCGCCGGTCCGGGCGCGCGCTGCTGGTATCAGCGCTGGCCCTGGCCCTGGCCGCCTGCGCCAGCAGTCGTGGCCTCAATCCGCAGGGCCACGTGCTTGACGTGGACAGCCTGCACAGCGAACGCACCCTGGCCGACACCGACCTGAGCGCCACCGGCTTCCCGGCGCAGGACTGGTGGAAGGCACTGGGCGATGCGCAGCTGGACGCGCTGGTCGCCGAGGGCCTGGCCGGCCACCCGAGCCTGGACGCTGCCGATGCGCGCCTGCGCCAGGCGCAGTCGCAGGTCGGTACCGCGCGTGCCGATCGCCTGCCCAGCCTGTCGGTGTCCGGTGGCTATACCGGTCTGCGCCTGCCCGAGTCGATGGCCGGCAGCGAGATGGGTGGCCATTACGCTGGCAGCAGCCAGGTCGCGTTTGATTTCAGCTATGGCGTGGACCTGTGGGGCGGCAAGCGCGCTGCCTGGGAAGCGGCCGTGGACGGCGCCCATGCCGCCACTGTCGAAGCCCAGGCCGCACGCCTGAACCTGTCCACCGGCATCACCCAGGCCTATGCCGACCTGGCGTATGCATGGCAGCTCAATGACGTGGCCGAAGAAGAGCTGGGCCGCTCGCAGAAGTCGCTGGAATTGACCCGCCAACGCCGCAGCGCCGGCATCGACAGTGATCTGCAGGTGCGCCAGGCCGAGGCCCGCGTGCCCGCCGCGCAGCAGCAGGTGCAGGCCGCGCAGCAGCGCATCGATGCGGCCCGCACCGCGCTGGCCGCGCTGGTCGGCAAGGGTCCGGACCGTGGCCTGTCGATCCAGCGCCCGCAGGCGTTGAATCCGATGGCGCTGCAGCTGCCGGGCGTGTTGCCCAGCGAACTGTTGGGTCGTCGCCCGGACATCGTTGCCGCGCGCTGGCGCGTGGAAGCGGCCGACAAGCAGATCAAGGTCGCCAGGACCAAGTTCTACCCGAGCTTCAACCTGACCGCACTGGCTGGCGTCGTCGCACCGAACGTGGGCGATCTGCTGAAAAGCAGTTCGACCTTCGCCTACATCGGACCGGCGCTGAGCCTGCCGATCTTCGAAGGCGGCAAGCTGCGCGCCAACCTGGCCAACACCGATGCGCAGTACGACCTGGCGGTGGCCAACTACAACCAGACCGTGCTCGATGCACTGCGCGACGTGGCCGACCAGGTCAACGCGGTGCGTTCGCTGGCACAGCAGGCGCATTCGCAGCAGCAGGCGGTGGATACCGCACGTTCGGCCTTCGACCTGGCCCAGCAGCGCTACCGCGCCGGCATCGGCAGCTACCTGGACGTGCTGACCGCGCAGTCCACCCTGCTGCAGTCGCAGCAGCAGCTGGCCGGCCTGCAGTCGCAGCAGGTGCAGACCTCGGTGCGCCTGAGCAAGGCGCTGGGCGGTGGTTTCCAGCCCTCTGACGCCGACCGCGCACCGATCGCCTCCCATTCCGATTCCTCGCATTCCTGAAGACTTCCGCCATGAGCCAGACCCAAGACACTGCGGCCCCGGCCGCCCCCAACCGCCGCGGCAACCTGCTGCGCGGCCTGTTCGTGATCGTCGTGCTGCTGCTTGCCGCACTGGCGTTGTGGTACTTCATGTTCGGCCGTTGGTTCGAAGAGACCGACGACGCCTACGTGCAGGGCAACCAGGTGCAGATCACCCCGCTGGTGGCCGGTACCGTGGTCGCCATCAACGCCGATGACGGCATGCGCGTGGAGCGCGGCCAGCTGCTGGTGCAGCTGGACCCGTCCGACACGTCGGTGGCGCTGCAGCAGGCCGAAGCCAACCTGGCCAAGACCGTGCGCCAGACCCGTGGCCTGTACCGCAGCGTGGAAGGCGCACAGGCAGATTTGAACGCCCGCCAGGTGACCCTGAAGCGCGTGCGCGACGATTTCGCCCGCCGCAAGGATCTGGCCGCCACCGGCGCCATTTCCAATGAAGAACTGGCCCATGCCCGTGACGAGCTGGCCGCTGCCGAAGCCGCCGTGGCCGGTTCGCGCGAGACCGTCGAGCGCAACCGCGCGCTGGTCGACGACACCGTGATCGCCACCCAGCCGGACGTGCAGGCGGCCGCCGCGCAGCTGCGCCAGGCCTTCCTCAACAATGCCCGCGCCGGCATCGTCGCGCCGGTCACCGGTTACGTCGCCCGTCGTTCGGTGCAGGTTGGCCAGCGCGTGCAGCCGGGCAATGCCCTGATGGCGGTGGTGCCGACCGAGCAGATGTGGGTCGAGGCCAACTTCAAGGAAACCCAGCTGCGCCACATGCGCCTGGGCCAGGAAGTTGAGCTGAAGTCGGACCTGTACGCCGGTGACGTGAAGTACAAGGGCCGCGTCCAGAGCCTGGGCCTGGGCACCGGCTCGGCGTTCTCGCTGCTGCCGGCGCAGAATGCCAGCGGCAACTGGATCAAGATCGTGCAGCGCGTGCCGGTACGCATCGCCATCGATGCCAAGCAGCTGGCCGAACACCCGCTGCGCATCGGCCTGTCGATGAAGGCCGAAGTGAGCCTGCGCGACCAGAAGGGCGAAGTGCTGCCGAGCACCCCGGCCAAGGGCACGGTGTTCGACACCGACGTGTATGCCAAGCAGCTGCATGATGCCGACGAGGTGATCCACACGATCATCCAGGGCAACCTGCCGCAGCAGGCGAAGGTGGGCTGAGGTCGCCATGTCCGCACAAGCTCCAGCCGCGCCCGGTGCTCCGGGCGCCCCGGCGGCGCCGGGTGCGGCCTCCGGGTTCCTGCCGCCCAGCGTCGCCCTGTGCACCGTCGGCCTGGCGATGGCGTCGTTCATGCAGGTGCTCGACACCACCATCGCCAACGTCTCGCTGCCGACCATCGCCGGCAACCTCGGCGCCAGTTCGCAGCAGGCGACCTGGGTCATCACCTCGTTCGCGGTCAGCACGGCCATCGCGCTGCCGCTGACCGGCTGGCTCAGCCGCCGCTTCGGCGAACGCAAGCTGTTCGTCTGGGCCACGCTGGCCTTCGTCATCACCTCGCTGCTGTGCGGCCTGGCGCAGAGCATGGGCATGCTGGTGCTGTCGCGTGCGCTGCAGGGTTTCGTGGCCGGCCCGATGTACCCGATCACGCAGTCGTTGCTGGTCTCGATCTATCCACGGGAGAAACGCGGGCAGGCACTGGCGCTGCTGGCGATGATCACGGTGGTGGCGCCGATCTGCGGCCCGATTCTCGGTGGCTGGATCACCGACAACTACAGCTGGGAATGGATCTTCCTGATCAATGTGCCGCTGGGCATCTTCGCTGCGCTCGTTGTGGGCAACCAGCTGAAGGGGCGCCCGGAGCACATCGAGAAGCCGAAGATGGACTACGTCGGCCTGGTCACCCTGGTGATCGGTGTCGGTGCGCTGCAGCTGGTGCTCGACCTGGGCAACGACGAGGACTGGTTCTCGTCGATGAAGATCGTGGTGCTGGCGTGTGTGGCCGTGGTCACGCTGACGGTGTTCCTGATCTGGGAACTGACCGACAAGGATCCGATCGTCGACCTGAAGCTGTTCCGGCATCGCAACTTCCGCGCCGGTACGCTGGCGATGGTGGTGGCCTACGCGGCGTTCTTCAGCGTGGCGTTGCTGATTCCGCAGTGGTTGCAGCGTGACATGGGCTACACCGCGATCTGGGCGGGCCTGGCGACGGCGCCGATCGGCATCCTGCCGGTGATCATGACCCCGTTCGTGGGCAAGTATGCATCGCGCTTCGACATGCGAATGCTGGCTACGATTGCGTTCATTGTGTTGTCGATGACCAGCTTCCTGCGTTCGAACTTCAACCTGCAGGTGGACTACAACCATGTGGCGGGCGTGCAGCTGATCATGGGCATCGGCGTCGCGCTGTTCTTCATGCCGGTGCTGCAGATCCTGCTGTCGGACCTGGATGGGCGCGAGATCGCGGCGGGCTCAGGCCTGGCCACCTTCCTGCGCACGCTGGGTGGCAGCTTCGCGGCGTCGCTGACGACGTGGCTGTGGGCGCGGCGCACCCAGGTGCACCATGCCGACCTGACCGAGCACATCTCGGTCTATCAGCCGGGCATGCAGGACCAGGTGACAGCGATGGGGCAGGGCGACCTGCAACACGGCGCAGCGGTACTGAACAACATGATCAACCACCAGGCATCGCAGATGGGCTTCAACGACATCTTCTTCCTGCTGGGCTGGATCTTCCTGGCGATCATCGCGTTCCTGTGGCTGGCCAAACCGCCGTTTGGCGCAGGCGCAGGTGCGGCCGCCGGTGGCGGACACTGAAACTCCCTGGAAACACGTGCTGTATTTTGACCCCGCCGCAAGGCGGGGTTTTTGTTTGTGTGCTCAGGCGTCGACGGAGTGCATCCATGCGTGGATGGGCGTCGCCATCGCGTTGACGCTGCAAACCCCGGAAACGAAAAAACCCGCTTTCGCGGGTTTGATCATCTTGAGTCATGGTGCCCAGGAGAGGACTCGAACCTCCACGGTTTTACCCGCTAGTACCTGAAACTAGTGCGTCTACCAATTCCGCCACCTGGGCGACTCAGGAGATGAATTATGGGGAGCGACAGAAGATGTGTCAACAACATTTCACACCTTTTTCTGCGGCTGTACGCCCAGGTGAAGCAGCAGGCTGCGCATTGCCGATGACAACTGCGCCCACTCGGCAAAACAGGCGCACAGGCGGCGCTGTGCCCATGCATCGGCGAGCGGTACGGCGACGGTATGCGTGCTGCGCCGATGCTGGCGGGCGATGGTCCGCGGCACGATGCCGACACCAATGCCGTGGCCGACCATGATGCATACGCCTTCGAAGGTCTTCATGCGGATGCGTACATCCAGGCGCCGCCCGATGTCGCGCGCCTGGTCCTCGATGTAGGTCTGCAGTGCATTGCCATCGGCCAGTGCGACGAAGGTCTCGCCGGCAACATCGGTGAAGGCCACGCTGCGCCGCGATGCGAAGCGGTGGTCTGCGGGCAGCAGCATCACCAGCGGATCTTCGGCGACCACATGCTGCTGCAGGCCGGCAGCGTCGACGGCATCGCTGATGATGCCGGCCTCGGCCTGGCCAGCACTGATCGCACGCACGACTTCAGGGCTGGTGCGCTCCAGCAGTTCCACGTGCAGGCGCGGGCGTTCGGCCAGCCATGGTGCGAGCCGCGAAGGCAGGTAGTTGGTCAGCGCTGCGGTGTTGGCATACAGATGCAGGGTGCCGCGCGCACCGTGCGCGAACGCCTGCAGTTCACCGCGCAGCTGTGCCTGCTGCTGCAGGATCAAGCGTGCATGGTGGGCGAGCGCGGCACCGGCTTCGGTCAGGCTGACGCCGCGTGGGTGCCGGTTCAACAGCGGGGTACCGGCATCGGCTTCGATCGTGCGCAAGCGCTCACTGGCTGAGCCCAGTGCCAGGTTTGCCTGCGCGGCACCGGCCGTGATGCTGCCCGCCTCGGCAATGGCCAGGAACAGGCGCAGGTCGGCGATATCCATCCGCATGTGATGCCCTCATCGCAACGCCTGCGCCTTCGGATCAGCCGAAGGCGAGGCCGGGAAGACCGCATTGTGCGCCGAGCGGCCGGCCGATCCAATGAAGGCATGAATGAATCGATGTACTTCTACGTGCTGCTGGTGGTGGTGTTCGTGCTGGCCGGTGTGGTCAAGGGCGTGACCGGCATGGGGTTGCCGACAGTGGCGATGGGTCTGCTCGGTGGCGCGCTGTCGCCGGTGGCGGCGGCATCGATGCTGTTCATCCCCACCTTCGTCACCAATGCGTGGCAGCTGTTGTCCGGCCCCTCACTGGGCCACATCGTGCGGCGCCTGTGGCCGATGATGCTGGCCGTGGTGGTGGTGACGCTGGGTTCGGCAGCGCTGCTGGTGCGGGTCGATCGCACCTGGTCGCGTGTTGCGCTGGGCGTTGCGCTGGTGGTTTATGCGGCCTATGCCCTGCTTGCGCCGGTGTTCCGCGTGCCGCAGCGGCGCGAGCGATGGCTGGGGCCGCTGGTGGGCGCGTTGTCGGGTGTGGTGACCGGCGCCACCGGCGTGTTCGTGATGCCGGCGGTGCCGTACCTGCAGTCGCTGGGGTTGCAGCGCGAGGAGCTGGTGCAGGCGCTGGGACTGGCGTTCACTGTGTCGACGATTTCGCTGACCACTGGCCTGGTGCTGCACGGCGCATTCGGCATCCAGCAGCTGGGGCTGAGTACGCTGGCGGTGCTGCCGGCATTGCTGGGCATGTGGCTGGGGCAGGTGATCCGGCAGCGCATCAGTGCGCGGGTGTTCCGCGCCTGTTTCCTGGGTTTCCTGCTGCTGCTGGGGCTGGAGCTGGTGCTGCGGCCGCTGTTGTGATGCCGGCCGCCGGTCGCGGCGATGCCGAATCACGGGCATGAAAAAACCCGCTTTCGCGGGTTTTTCTCATTCTCGACGTGGTGCCCAGGAGAGGACTCGAACCTCCACGGTTTTACCCGCTAGTACCTGAAACTAGTGCGTCTACCAATTCCGCCACCTGGGCGTCGAGGAGCGAGATTATGGGGTGTTGTTACGGGGGTGTCAACACTTTTGGTCGTGTTCGGCGTCACTCGCTGTGCCGCCCTGCATTCCGCCCGCCCGCAGCAGGTTCATGCCGGCGACGGCGCCGAGGATCGCCGCGCTGCCCATCCATTGGGCCGGCCCCAGCACATGGCCGAATGCCGCCGCATCGATGGCAATGGCGATGACCGGGTAGAGGAAGGACAGGACGCCAACCAGCAGGGTCGGTAGTTTCTTCAGGGCTGAGTACAACAGCGTCGACATCATGCCAGTATGCACGAAGCCCAGCGTCAGCAGCAGTGCCCATCCATGCGACGGAGCGTCGCCCGGCCAGCGCGCGAAGGGCAGCAGCAACAGGCTGCCCATCAGGAGCTGCACCGTTACGACCACGGGCGTGGGCACGTCCACCAGTCGTTTGCCGATGGCTGCGGCAATGGCGTAGAGGAGGGCGGCCGCCAGCGCCAGCAGAATGCCAGTGAAGTAGTTGGCCGAAGGGGTGGTGCCTGAGGGGGTGGCAACAACGATCATCACCACGCCGCCGAAGGCCAGCAGCAGCCAGCCCCACTGAGCGGGGCGTGGGCGTTCGCCGAAGGCCAGCACGCCAAGGGCCACCAGCAGGAACGGTTGGGTGTGATAGGTGACGGTCACCACGCCGATCGACGCATACGGGTAGGCGGAGAACAGGCAGATCCAGTTGAGGGTCAGGGCTGCACCGCCAGCAAGAATCCAGGGTAGGCAGCGCCGCTTGCGCGCATCCCCTAGCGGCAGGCGCAGTACGACGCAGGCCAGCAGCATGGCCAGTCCGCCCAGCAGGCAGCGCCAGAACACCACGGTCGGCGCGGGCAGTCCGGTTTCCACCACGAACCAACCCACGCTGCCGGATATCACCATCGCTGCCGCCATCTGCAACGCGCCAACGCGGATGGACTGCATGCCATCTCCAGCGGTGTTCGATATGTCGAACGATTGGCCGCTAAGATAGAAGTGATCACTAGTGTTCGTCAAGTCGAACATTCGTTCGATATGGAGTATTCATGTCTTCATCCAAGTTCGCGCCCATTGATGTCCTCGCCCGTGCCCTCAGGCGGGAGCGCGAGCATTTGGGGGTGTCTGTTTCTGAGCTGGCCAAGCGGGCTGGCGTTGCCAAGTCCACGCTTTCCCAGCTGGAGGCTGGTATTGGCAATCCCAGCCTTGAAACGCTGTGGGCGCTGGCCTCGGCGCTGGAGGTTCAGGTATCGCAGCTGATCGCTCCGCCGCAGCAGCCGGTGCAGGTGATACGTGCTGGAGAGGGCGCTCGTTTGGCCTCCGAGCAGGCTGATTACGTCGTGCATCTGCTGGCCGCGTGCCCCGCGGGGGCGCGCCGCGATATCTATCGGGTCGTGGTCGAGCCTGCATCCATCCGTGAATCCGCACCGCATCCGCCGGGAACGGTGGAGCACGTGGTGCTATGCAGTGGCCGCGCGCGCTTGGGGCCAGTGGGGCAGTGCGTCGAACTGGGGGCGGGCGACTACATCAGCTATGCGGCCGATGTCGCGCATGTGCTGGAGGCGATGTCGGAACCGGTCACCGCGGTGATGTTGATCGAGCATCGCTGAACCCGGACGACCGGAACGCTGGTAAGAGAATCCCTGCCGACATCCATGCTGGAGTGGTGGTGCCTGATGGAGCGTGGAAATGACTGAGAAGGCTTCGCCAGGTGACTGGGTCAAGCGCGGGGAGGGTGACGGTGGCATTGAGCGCATCGAGGCGTTCTTCGAAGGCCACGGTTACGCGCCTCATCGACATGACACTTATGCCATCGGATTCACGCTGGCTGGGGTGCAGAGTTTCCAGTATCAGCGCTCACGGCGGCACGGCGTGCCTGGATCGGTGCTCGTGCTGCATCCTGATGAACTGCACGATGGTGAGGCGGGCACGGCCGCCGGATTCCGCTACAGGATGGCCTATGTCTCACCTTGGCAGGTGCAACAGGTGCTTGGCGGTGCGCCGCTTCCCTTCGTGCAGGGGGGGGTATCCAGCGACCCTCGCCTGAGGGCCGCGATTCTGCCTCTACTGGCGCACCTACAGGCCTGCCTGGATCCCATGGAAGAGGCTGACGCGCTCTATGATCTATCGCACAGCCTTGTCGCGGTGGCCGGGCGCCCGCGTGCCATGCGCAGGCCCGATGCGGCCGGGGTGGAGCGGGCCCGCGCTTACCTGATGGACAGGCTCGGACAGCAGGTGACCTTGGATGCGCTGGAGCAGGTCAGCGACATGGATCGCTGGCAGCTGAGTCGTGATTTTCGTGCGCTGCTGGGTACCAGCCCCTATCGGTTCCTGACACTTCGGCGGCTCGACAGGGTGCGCAGGGCCCTGCTGGCCGGGCAATCAATCGCCTCGGCTGCACTCGATACGGGCTTCTTCGATCAGAGCCACATGGCGCGGCAGTTCCTGCTTGCCTACGGGGTCACGCCTGCGCTGTGGCTCAAGCGGATGGGCATGCGCGGCCGGCGTCGTTGATCGTTGCACGATCGTACAAGAACCCCACGGCGGAGTTTTCCATGCTTCCTCTTCCATGTCGCCAAGAGCATCCGCATGTCACACCTTGATCCCTCTCCTCTGCCCCAGCCGGTCTCGCTTGCCCGGAAATTTGCGCTGTTTACCGAACAGTGGGCACCCAAGGTCATCGCCGAGATGAATGACTACCAGTTCAAGATCGTACGCATCGAGGGCGTATTCGTATGGCACGTGCACGCCGACACTGATGAGGCGTTCCTGGTGGTTGAGGGAGAGCTGCGCATCGAATTCCGCGACGGGCACATCCTGCTGCGACGAGGCGAACTGTACGTCGTGCCTAAAGGGGTGGAGCACAGAACCTGTGCCGATCACGAAGTGTGGTTGATGCTGGTCGAGCCGCGAGGCGTGCTCAATACGGGCGATTCGCGCGGCGAGCGCACTGCGCAGAACGATGTCTGGATATGAGGCGGAGGCGCCGGACAACAAAAAACCCCTGATCGCTCAGGGGTTCTTTATCAGTGGTGCCCAGGAGAGGACTCGAACCTCCACGGTTTTACCCGCTAGTACCTGAAACTAGTGCGTCTACCAATTCCGCCACCTGGGCGTTCCAGAGGCGCAATTGTGAAGATGAATCCCCAGGCTGTCAACGACTTCCTGAATATTTTTCATGCAAGGCCTTCAAGACAGCCGCTGACCCGTTCTGCACGCCGTCAGCGGCTACCATGTAGGGCGATGACTACCAAAAAACCAAGCAAGGGCGGGAGCACCTCCCGCAGCCAGGCCCCGAAGAAGGGCGCCAAGGCGGGCACGGCCCGCACCACCAAGCCGGGCAAGCCGTTGCCGGGCTGGTTCCCCGAATTGAATGAAGGCGGCGCACCACCGCGTGGTCGCAAGGTCCGCAGCGCCGATGCCGCCGCTCCGGGCCCGGCCCCGGGCCGCAAGCTGCCGCCGACCGGCAAGGTGATCGACGATCCCTATGCCGCCCGCGAAGCCGAGAAGTACGAACAGCCCATCGCCAGCCGCGAGGCCATCCTGGCCCTGCTGGAGCGCTGCGAAGGGCCGCAGACCGCCGAGGAACTGGGCGCGCGCCTGGGCCTGACCGCGCCGGACCGCGCCGAGGCGCTGTCGCGCCGGCTCGGTGCCATGGTCCGCGACGGCCAGCTGGTGCAGAACCGTCGCGGCGGTTTCGCCCCGATCCAGACCCTGAACCTGGTCACTGGCGTGGTGATCGCCAACCCGGAAGGGTTCGGTTTCCTGCGCCCGGTCGAGGGCGGTGACGACCTGTTCCTGCCGCCGTATGAAATGCGCAAGGTCATGCACGGCGACAAGGTGCTGGCCCGTGTGACCGGCATCGACCATCGTGGCCGTCGCGAAGGCAGCATCGCCCGCGTGCTCGAGCGCGGCATGACCCGCCTGATCGGCCGCTTCAGCATCGAGATGGGCATCAACTACGTGGTGCCCGACGACAAGCGCGTGCAGCGCAACGTGCAGGTGCCGCCGGACCAGACCGGTGGTGCGCGCGATGGCCAGCTGGTGGTCTGTGAACTGACCCAGGCGCCGGACAGCCGCCGCCCGCCGATCGGCCGCATCATCGCCGTGCTCGGCGACAAGCTGACCGCCTCGCTGGTGGTGGAGACCGCCATCCACGGTCATGAGCTGCCGTTTGAGTTCCCGCAGGAAGTGTTGGACGAAGCCGCCTCGGTACCGCTGGTGGTCGAACCGGCGATGATCGGCGACCGCGTCGACCTGCGCAGCACGCCGCTGGTCACCATCGATGGCGAGGATGCCAAGGACTTCGACGACGCGGTGTACTGCGAACCGAATGCCGAGGGTTTCCGCCTGGTGGTGGCGATTGCCGATGTCTCGAACTACGTGCGCCCCGGCACGCCGCTGGATGAGGAGGCGCAGAAGCGCGCCACCTCGGTGTACTTCCCGGGCTTCGTGGTGCCGATGCTACCGGAGACGCTGTCCAACGGCATCTGCTCGCTGATGCCGAAGGTCGACCGCATGTGCTTTGTCTGCGACATGCAGATCGACCGCGATGGCCTGGTCACGCATTCGCGCTTCTACGAGGCGGTGATGAACTCGCATGCGCGCCTGACCTACACCCAGGTGTGGAAGGCGGTGGGCGAGGACGATGCCGATACTAAGGCCTGGATGGGCGACCTGCTGCCGCAGGTGCAGCGCCTGCACCAGCTGTACAAGGTGCTGTCCAAGGCACGTGCCAAGCGCGGTGCCATCGAGTTCGAAAGCAGTGAAGTGCGCTTCGTGCTGGACAACCGCGGTGAAGTGACCCAGGCCGGCATGCTGGTGCGCAACGACGCGCACAAGCTGATCGAGGAATGCATGATCGCGGCCAACGTCGAGGCGGCCAGGTACCTGCTGTCGCGCCATGTGCCAGCGCCGTACCGCATCCACGAGAAGCCGCCGGAAACCAAGTACGCCGACCTGCTGGAATTCCTCAAGGAGTTCAAGCTGAGCCTGCCGCCGTGGTCCAAGGTGCGCCCGGGTGACTACACCAAGCTGCTGAAGAAGATCCGCGACCGCCCCGATGCCACGCTGCTGGAATCGGTGCTGCTGCGCAGCCAGAGCCTGGCGATCTACAGCCCGGAGAATCACGGCCACTTCGGCCTGGCGCTGGAGGCGTACGCTCACTTCACCTCGCCGATCCGCCGTTACCCCGACCTGCTGGTGCACCGCGCGATCAAGCACGCGTTGTCCGGCAAGCCGCTGGACAAGTTCACCTACAACGCGCGCGAAATGGCGGCCTTGGCGCTGCAGTGTTCCGAGCGTGAGCGTCGTGCCGACGAGGCCGAGCGCGAAGTCGACGAGCGTTACCGCGCGGCGTGGATGGAAAAGCACGTGGGCGGCCAGTTCGACGGCGTGATCAGTGGCGTGACCAGTTTCGGCCTGTTCGTGGAACTGGACGAGTCGAAGGTGCAGGGCCTGGTGCATGTGACCCAGTTGCCGCAGGACTATTACAAGTTCGACGCCACCCGCAAGACGCTGACCGGCGAACGCCGTGGCAGCAGCTACCGGCTGGGCGACCGCGTGCGCATCCTGGTGCTGAAGGCCAGCATGGAAGAGCGCAAGATCGACTTCCGCCTGGTCGAGCACAAGGGTGAGGATGAAGGCGATGGCCTGCCGCCGCTGCCCGAGCGCGGCAAGCCGGCCAAGCGCACCAAGAAGCAATATTGAAAGGCGTGCCGACCAACGGTCGGCACCCACCTCACCCGGTAGGTATCCACCTCACCCGGTAGGTATCCACCTCACCCGGTCGGCACCCACCTCACCCGGTAGGTGCCAACCGTTGGTTGGCACGACGTTTCGGAGGAACTCACAATGCAGGGCCAACCCGAATACAGCGGCGGCTGCCAGTGCGGCGCGATCCGCTTCCAGGCGCGAGGCGAGCTGACCGACAGCTCGATCTGCCATTGCCGGATGTGCCAGAAGGCCTTCGGTGCCTACTATGCGCCGCTGGTGTCGGTGCGCGGCGTGCAGTTCAGCTGGACCCGCGGCCAGCCACGCTATTTCCAGTCGTCCAACGTGGTGCGGCGTGGCTTCTGCGCCGACTGCGGAACGCCCCTGACCTACGAAGCCCCGGATGGCGTGGCCGTGGCCGCCGGTGCCTTCGACGAGCCGGAACGCCTGCCACCGACCATCCAGTACGGGGTGGAGCGCAAGCTGCCGTTCGTCGACAGTTTGTCCAGCCTGCCGGCGCGACGTACCGAGGAAGACGTCGCGGCGCTGGAGTTCCTGGCCACCATCGTGTCCCACCAGCATCCGGACCACGACACCCCGCACTGGCCGCCGCGCAGCCGCTCCGCCGAAGGCTGAGCGGCGGGTAGCGCCGGGCCGTGCCCGGCGAGCGCGCAGCGCGGTCGGCGCCGATGCTCTACCATAGCCACCCCCTTTCCGGTCCCCGCCCGCATGAGCAAGAACAGCCAGTGGATTGTCGGCGTCAACGCCGTCGCCTCCTCCATCGAGAACGACGCCGAGAACGTCCGCGAAGTGCTGGTCGAGGCCGGTGCGAAGAACCCGCGCCTGACCGAGATCGAGGAAAACGCCCGCCGCAAGGGCATCGACGTGCGCAAGGTGAACAGCCAGGCGCTGGACGGTGTCGGCGGTTCGGTACGCCACCAGGGCGTGGCCGCGCGCTATGCCGCCGCCCGCACTTACAGCGAGAACGAGCTGGAGGGCCTGGTCACCGCAGCCGAGGGCAAGGCCCTGCTGCTGGTGCTGGACGAAGTGCAGGACCCGCACAACCTTGGCGCTTGCCTGCGCTCGGCGGCTGCCGCAGGCGCCACTGCCGTGATCATCCCCAAGGACAAGTCGGCCACGGTGAACGCGACCGTGCGCAAGACTTCGGCCGGTGCCGCCGATCTGATCCCGGTGGTGGCGGTGACCAACCTGTCACGCTGCCTGAAGGACCTGCAGAAGCAGGGCGTGTGGATCTACGGCCTGGCCGGCGAAGCCACCGCTTCGCTCTACCAGCTGGACCTGAAAGGCAACATTGCCCTGGTGCTGGGTGGCGAGGCCGATGGCCTGCGCCGCCTGACCCGCGAGAACTGCGATGGCCTGGTCAAGATCCCGATGCCGGGCGAGATCGAGAGCCTGAACGTCTCCGTCGCCGCGGGCGTCAGCCTGTTCGAGGCCGTGCGCCAGCGCGGTTGATTTCGGGGTCGGATCCCTTTTCCATGTGCCGTGTCGACCAAGGTCGACACCTACCGGGCCGTTGCCGTGTCGACCAAGGTCGACACCTACCGGGTCGTTGCCGTGTCGACCAAGGTCGACACCTACCGGGTAGTCTCCAACCCGGGTTGGCGCCCTTGCCGCCTCACCCCGCGCTGCCGCCCAGTGCCTTGAACAGGGTGACGTCGTTGTTCAGCTGGCCCTGGCGCACGCGCGCCAGCGACAGCTCGGCATCGCGCCGGGTCTGCTGCGCTTCCAACCAGGTGCGCAGGTCGGTGGCACCCACGCGGTAGCGCACTTCCTGCGCCCGTTCCACTTCCACCGCTTCGTCGTACGAAGCCTGCGAGGCCGCCACCTGGCGCGCCAGCTGCTCGCGTGCCGACAGCGCGTTGTCCACTTCCGAGAGCGCGGTGTACAGCGTCTTGCGGAAATTGGTCGCGGCGATCTGGTAGCCGGTGCCGGCGATATCGGTATCCAGCTGCGCGCGCTGCAGGTTGAGGAACGGAAGCGACAGGCCGGCGCCCAGCGTGGCCACCGGGTTGCGCAGCACGTCACCCAGCGACGTTGCACTGGAGCCGAGGCTGCCGGTCAGGCTCAGCGCCGGGTAGTACTGGGTAGCGGTCACCTTGATGGTCTTCAGGCTGTTGCGCAGGCGCAGTTCGGCCGCGCGCAGGTCGGGACGGCGACCGAGCAGGTCGGTCGGCAGGCCCTCCGCGATGCTGGGGCTGCGTGCGCCGAGCAGGTCCTGCGGTTCGTCCTGCTGCGGCCAGGGCGTGCCGTCCAGCAGCACGGTCAGTGCATTGCGGGCCTCCACTCGCTGCTGTTCCAGCGCACTCTGCGAGGAACGCTGCGACTGCAGGTTCTGCAGTGCCTGGCGTACTTCCAGGCGCGATACTGCACCGGCGTCGAAGCGGGCCTGGACCAGTTCGCGGGTACGTTCCAGCCGCTCCAGGTTGGCCTGGCCGGTGGCGATGGACTGGTTGAGATAGGCCAGGTTCCAGTATTGGTTGATGGTGTCGCTGATCACCAGCAGCGCGGTGTTCTGCCGGTCTTCCTCGCTGGCCTCGGCTTCCCAGCGGGCGATGTCGCGCTGGGTGCGCAGGCGGCCCCACAGGTCCACTTCCCAGCCCAGCGAGACGCCGGTGGAATAGCTGCGGCGCCAGTCGTCGGCCTGGTCGGTGGCGCGGCTGGCGCTACCACTCACACCCGAAGACGAAGGCTGCGGCCACAACGCGTTGCTGGCCAGGCCGGCCTGCAGGCGCGAACGCTGCACGGCCAGGCCAGCGGCGGCAAGATCGCTGTTGGCGGCCAGCGCCTGCGCCACCAGACGGTCGAGACGTTCATCGCCGAAACCGGTCCACCAGGTGTCCTGGCGGATGTCGCGGCCCGGAGTATCCAGGCTGCTGCGCGGATCGTCGGCCGGCGCATTGAGGGTGGCGTCGCCACGACCGTAAGTCGCCGCCACGTCGGGGGCCTGCACCGGATAGCGGCCCATCGATGCGCAGCCGGACAGAGCGAGCAATACAGCGCCCGCCAGCAGCAGGCGCGAGGGGGCAGGGAAGGGCAGTCGGGTCATCATCTTCATTCGCGGGCCAGGGCCTCCACCGGGTCGAGCTGCGCGGCGTTGCGCGCAGGCAGGAAGCCGAACGCCACGCCGATCAGGGTCGAGCAGGCGAACGCGGCAACGATCGAGGCCGTGGAGAACAGCACCTGGAAGTCGCTGGCGAAGCGCCCGATCATCGAGCCCAGCAGCAGGGCCAGGCCGATGCCGAGCACGCCGCCAAGCAGGCAGACCAGCACCGCCTCGATCAGGAACTGCTGGCGGATATCACTCTGCCGTGCACCCACGGCCATGCGCACGCCGATCTCGCGGGTACGCTCGGTGACCGACACCAGCATGATGTTCATCACGCCGATGCCGCCGACCAGCAGCGCGATGGCGGCGATGGCGCCGATCAGCAGGGTCATCGTGCGCGTGGTCTGCTCGATGGTCTGGCGGATTTCGGCGCTGTTGCTGAGGAAGAAGTCCTCGGTGCCATGGCGCATGGTCAACAGTCGGGTGATCGCTTCCTGTGCGGCATCCATCGGCGTGGCGTCGTCCACGCGCACGGTGATGCTGGACACGTGGCTCTGGCCGAGCATGCGCGACATCACCGTGGTGTACGGCAGCCACACGCTCAGGCTGGTGCTGCCGCCGAACCCGAAGCTCTGGCGCTTGGCCACGCCGACCACGCGCGCCGGCACGTTGCCGAGCAGGATCACCTGGCCGATCGGATCGACATCGGGGAAGAACTGGGTCTGGGTGTTCTCGTCGATCACCGCCACCTGGCCGAGGCCCTTCACCGCATCGCTATCGAAGAAGCTGCCGCTGAGCAGGGTCACGCCCTTGACCCGGAAGAACTGCTCGCCGACGCCGCTGACCTGGGCGGTGGAGGACTGGTTGCGGTAACGCGCGGTGACCGAGGTCGACACGCTGGGCGTGGAGCTGTCGACGTAGCTCTGCCGGGCCAGCGCATCGGCATCACTGGCTTTGAGCGTCTGCACGCGGGCCGAGCGCATGTCGCCGAAACCACGGCCGGGGTAGACATCGATGGTGTTGGTGCCGAGCGCGCTGATGTTCTGCAGGATCTGCTGCTGCGAGCCGTTGCCCAGCGCCACCACCGAGACCACCGAGGCGATACCGATGATGATGCCGAGCATGGTCAGGAAGGTGCGCAGCCGATGTGCATTCATCGCCAGCAACGCCATGCGGAATGCTTCGGTGAAGCGGTCGCGCGCGGCCCGCCAGCTGTTGCCGCGGGCGACGCCGGTGCTGGCCTCGCGCTGCGCGCGGTAGGTCGGTGCATTCGGGTTGGCGCGGTCGGCGATGATCTCGCCGTCGCGGATCTCGATGATCCGCTGCGCGTGTTCGGCCACGCTCATGTCGTGGGTGACGATGATGATGGTGTGGCCTTCGGCGTGCAGCTCGCCGAGGATCGCCATCACTTCCTCGCCGGATTTCGTGTCGAGCGCGCCGGTCGGTTCGTCGGCCAGGATCACCTCGCCGCCGTTCATCAGGGCACGGGCGATCGACACGCGCTGCTGCTGGCCGCCGGACAGCTGGCCCGGCTTGTGGTGCATGCGGTCGCTCAGGCCCAGCCGCTGCAGCAGTTGTTCGGCACGCGCGTTGCGCACCGGGCCGGGGCTGCCGGCGTACACCGCCGGCACTTCCACGTTGCCGCGTGCATCGAGGTCGCCCAACAGGTGGTAGCGCTGGAAGATGAAGCCGAAATGCTCGCGGCGCAGTTCAGCCAGCTCGTCCGGCTCCATCTTCCCGGTTTCGCGGCCGGCCACCTGGTAGCTGCCACGGGTGGGACGATCGAGGCAGCCGAGGATGTTCATCAGCGTCGACTTGCCTGAGCCGGACTGGCCGACGATGGCCACCATCTCACCGGCGTGTATGTCGAGGTTGACGTCGCGCAGCACGGCGATCACATCGTCGCCGGCCGGGAATTCGCGTCGCAGGTCACGCAGGCGCAGCAGCGGCGCCGTCGTGCTCATCGGCGCCCCATGCCCGGGCCGCCGACCCGCATCTGCATGCCGCCGCGGTTGCCGCTGCCGGCGCTGGCACCGGCCGCACCGGCTTCGCCGACCACCACGCGCTCGCCTTCCTTCAGTCCCGACAGGATCTCGGCCGAGGCGCCGTTGTTGATGCCCACGGTAACCTTGCGCGGCTGCGGCTGGCCCTTGTCGTCCAGCACCCGCACCATGCGCTCGTCGCCACGGCGCTTCGGCCCCAGTGCCACCGCCGGCACCATCAGCACGCCCTTGGCCTGCTTCAGCAGTACCGAGACCTGCGCAGTCATGTCGATGCGCAGGGTGCCATCCGGATTCTCCACGTCGAACAACGCGTTGTAGTAGACCGCGCTGCTGGAACTGGAACTGGACGAACTGCTGGAACTGGACGAACTCTCGTTGGCGATCGAGGCCGGCGCCGGATTGATCTGGCGCAGCGTGGCGTGGTATTTGCGGTCCGGGTCGCCCAGCGTGGTGAAGTACACCGGCATGCCGGCCTTGATCTTGACCACGTCGGCCTCGGAGATCTCGGCATTGACGGTGACCACGTCCAGCCGTGCCAGCATGACGATGGTCGGTGCGGTCTGGTTGGCGTTCACGGTGCGACCTTCCTCGGCCACCACCGCCACCACGGTGCCGTCCATCGGCGCGGTGATGCGGGTGTAGGCCAGGTTGGCGCGGGCGGTGCCCAGCTCGGTTTCGCGGCCCTTGATCTGCGCCTCGTAGGACTGCAGCTGGGCACGGGCGGTCTTCAGCTGCGCCTCGGCGGCATCGTATTCCTGGCGCGAGGTGGCCTCGGCGGCCAGCATCTGCTGCTGGCGCGCGAATTCCAGTTCGGCCTGGCGCAGGGTGGCCTGCTGCACGGCGCGCTGGGCGGTGACCTGGTCCAGCGAGGCCTGCGCATTGAGCACCTGGTTCTGCTGGGTGGTGGCGTCGATCTCGGCGATCAGGTCGCCTTCCTTCACGGTGTCGCCCAGCTGCACCTTCAGCGACTTGATCTGGCCCGAGGCCTGGGCACCGACGCTGACCAGCTTGTAGGCGTCGATCACGCCGGTGGCTTCCACCGTCTGCTCGATGTCACCACGGCTGACCGGCGTGGTCGCCACCGCCGGGGCGGCGGGCTTGCGCAGCAGCCACCAGGCGGCTGCGGCAACGGCAAGGGCGAGCAGGGCGATCAGTATCAGGCGACCCCGGCGGGTCGCGGGCAGCAGGCGGAACGTCACGTCGTGGCTTCACTCTCGGGGCCGCGGTGGCGGCGTTGGTGGGCATTGTGAAGACCGGGCGATGGGCGGCTCAATCCTCGGGGTATGTCTCTATGTAACACTGTCGGTGAATACGCGTAACCACAGGTATCCCGCCCATGGCTGGATACACTGGTACGCATTGCCCCGGATGCGGTTCAGCTGCCGACACGGGATGATCGCGACATGGAGACTGAAAACACGATGCATCGACTGCTGATCGTCGACGACGACAACGACATCCGCACCCTGCTGGCCGAACAGCTCGGCCGGGCCGGCTACCAGGTGAGCACGGCGGCAGACGGCACCGCCATGCGCCAGCTGCTGGACCGCGAACACGTGGACCTGATCGTGCTCGACCTCAACCTGCCGCGCGAGGATGGCCTGACCCTGTGCCGCGACCTGCGCGCGCGCTCGAACACGCCGGTGATCATGCTGACCGCGCGTGCCGAGCCGATCGACCGCGTGCTGGGCCTGGAAATGGGCGCCGACGACTACCTGGCCAAGCCGTTCGAACCGCGCGAGCTGCTGGCACGCATCCGCAACGTGCTGCGCCGGACCGAGGCGCTGCCGGCGAACCTGGAGCCGCTGGCGGTGCGCCGTGCGCGATTCTCGCGCTGGGTGTTCGATCTGGAGCATCGCCACCTGGTCGATCCGGACGATCGCGTGGTGGTGCTGTCCGGCGCCGAGTTCCGCCTGCTGCGGGTGTTCATCGCCCACGCCAACAAGGTGCTGTCGCGCGAGCAGTTGGTCGCGCTCAGCAGCGGCCGCAACTACGAGGCACAGGACCGCGCCATTGATCTGCAGGTCAGCCGGCTGCGCAACAAGCTGGGCGACGACGGTGGCCCGGACGGACTGATCAAGACCGTTCGCAACGAAGGCTATGTACTGGCCTCCTCGGTGAACCTGGAATAAGCCGCGATGAAGCGCCTGCGCCATTTCCTGTCCTCGATGGTCGGGCGGTTGTTCGTGATCCTGCTGCTGGGCATGAGCGTGGCCGCGATCGGCGCGACCATGCTGGCCACCTCCAAGCGCCAGCAGGAGTTCGAGCGGCAGAACCTGAACCGCATCGCCGACCGCCTCCAGGGCTACGTCAACCTGCTCGACGGCAACCCCGAACTGCGCGAGCGCCTGCTCGAAATCGGTGGGCCGAGCGTGCGTGCGCTGCAACCCGGCGCACGCCTGGGGCGGGCCGATACCGCGTTGATGGAAGTGCTCGATGACCGGCCTGGGCCGGTCGCACGCGCGCATGTGCACTTCGCTTCGTTCCGCTCCTGCATTCCCAAGCTGCAGGACCTGCTGCCCCCGCCGCCACCGGGGCATCGCAAGCATCCGCGCGAACGTGATCCGGCGTTCATCCCGCCCAAGTGCCGTGCGGTCGACGTGACCCTCAACGACGGCACGCTGCTGAAGCTGGCGCTGGATTCGCCGGCGGTGGCACACAACGGCATCCTCGCCGTGGACCCGTGGTTCCTGACCCTGCTGGTGCTGGCGATCGCGGTGCTGGCCTATATCGTCGCGCGCATGGCCAGCGCGCCGCTGCAGGAACTGGCCGCAGCCGCCGAAGACCTGGGCGACGACCTGCAGCGCGATCCACTGCCGCTGCGCGGCCCGCGCGAAGTGCAGCGCGCCGCCGAAGCCTTCAACGCCATGCAGCATCGCCTGCAGCGGCACCTGGCCGAGCGCACGCAGATGCTGGCGGCGATCACCCATGACCTGCAGACCCCGCTGACCCGGCTGCGCCTGCGCCTGGAGAATGTCAGCGACGAGGTGCTGCGTGAGCGCCTGATCGGCGATCTGGCCGCGATGCAGGCGTTGGTGCGCGAAGGCCTGGAGCTGGCGCGCAGCGCTGAGAGCGCCGAGCAGCGCGCCGCACTGGACCTGGATTCGCTGCTGGAGAGCATCGTTGAAGACACGGCCGAGGGCGGCGGGGATGTCGTCTTCGAAGGTGGCAGCGGAGCGGTGTTGATGTTGCGTCCGCTGGCCATGCATCGCCTGTTTTCCAACCTGGTGGACAACGCGGTGATGTATGCCTACCGGGTGCGGGTACGGGTCGAGCGTAGTGGTGGCGCGATCACCGTGGTGGTGGCCGATGACGGCCCGGGCCTGGCCGAGGATCAGCTGGAAGCCGTGTTCGACCCGTTCGTGCGGGTGGAAACCTCGCGTTCGCGCGAAACCGGCGGCGCGGGTCTGGGCCTGACCATCGCCCGCGCCCTGGCTGAGAAAGACGGGGCGCGGCTGTGGCTGCGCAACCGCGTCGAAGGCGGGCTGGAGGCGGTAGTGCAGTGGCCGGCCAGTGCACAGGTGACGCCGCCGGGCCGCGCGGGCTGAGCCTTCGCGGCTGGCGATGGTGACGCCGTGGGCCGGGTTTGGCCTATCATCTGCGCATCTTCCCAGTTCCCCCCCGATGAGCCAGCCCGTTCCCGCCGGCATGCCGTCCCGCGCTGCCCGGCAGTTCCCGCATGCTGCCAGGCCCGGCAGCCCTGCCTGGCCGCCGCCGCTGCACTGATGGCCGGACAGGGGGACATCGGGCGCTGGGTGGAGCGCTGCGGATCAGATATCGGTCGATGGCTGCGACAGGGCCTGCTGTGGCTGCTGCTGGCCCTTGCACTGCCGGTGGCAGCGCAGGAGGGGGCTCCGCCACTGCGCGACTACGCCATTGATGTATGGACGTCGCGCAACGGCCTGCCGCACAACTCGCTGCGCGACATCGCGCAGACCCCCGAAGGCCACCTGTGGTTCGCCACCTGGGAAGGCCTGGTGCGTTACAACGGGTTGGATTTCACCGTGTTCGACCGCAGTACCCGCCCGGGCCTGCGCGACAACGGCATCGGCGCGCTGTTCGTCGACCGCCAGGGTGGGCTGTGGATCAGTGATTCGCGGGGCAATGTCAGCCATCGCGGCAACGATGGCCAGTGGCGTGTCTGGGAGCACCAGGCCGATACCCCGCAGGTCCTGATCCAGTCCATGCAGATGGACAGCCAGGGCCGCCTGTGGCTGCTGTATGAAGGCAAGGGCATCGGCTATCTGATGCCGGACACCGGCATCGTCTACCAGGCTCCGGCCGCCGACCTGCCGATGGCGATGAGCTTCACCAAGCTGGTGGTCGATGCGCAGGACCGGGTCTGGGCCGGCACGTTGGATGGACTGGTGCTGCGCGACAACGACGGGGTGCTCAAGCGGGCGCCCGCGGCGTGGGGGCTGGGCGCCGGCAGTGGCCTGTCGTGGCCGTACCGCGCTCCGGATGGCGCGCTGTGGATCGTCGCCGGCGAGCGCCTGTACCGGGTGGAGGATGATCAGCTGGTGCTGATGCACCGCCTGCCGGGGCAGCTGCACCTGACCTCGATGCTGCAGGATCGCCATGGCGACCTGTGGCTGGGCACCGAGAACCAGGGCCTGCTGCGGATCTCAGCGCATGGCCTGGAGCGCCTGCCGGCGGGCCTGAACCTGCCGGGTGGGCGCGTGGTCAGCCTGCGCGAGGATGCCGAGGGCAGCATCTGGGTGGGTGCCAACGGTGGCCTGTACCGCCTGCGCGAAACACTGTTCAGCAGCTACACCGAGCGCGATGGCCTCAGTGGCGACTATGTGCGCACCGTGTTCGAGGACCGCGATCGCCAGCTGTGGGTCGGCAGTGCCAGCGGCCTCGACCTGCAGACTGCTGATGGCCGCTTCCGCGCGATGCCGCTGCACAACCGCGGCGGCAAGGCACCTTCGGTGCTCAGCCTGGCGCAGGGCCCGGACGGTGACCTGTGGGTCGGAACGTTCGGTGATGGCGTCTACCGTCTTGGCCCCGATGGCCGGCTGCGGCACAACTATGCCGCCGCCGATGGCATGCCGGGCGGCAACATCCGCGCGATCAGCGTGGACCCGCAGGGTGTGGTCTGGGCCGGCACCCAGAAGGGCGTGGTCCGCATCGAAGGCGACCGCGTGCAGGTATCAAGCGTTGCGGGTATGCCCAGCGGCCTGATCACCGCGCTTGAGCACGATCACCAGGGCAACCTGTGGATCGGCACCATCGAGGGCATCCGCGTACTGCGCGGCGATCACGTGCAGTCGATCGACCTCGCGCCGATGGGCGGTGGCCGCAGCGTGTTCGGCTTCCATCAGCTGGGTGACGCGATGTGGATCAGCAGCGACCGTGGCCTGTACCGCTGGCGCAACGGCACGCTGGCACGGGTGGGGTTGGAGCAGGGCATGCCGGTGGATGCGGTGTTCCAACTGGTGCCGGATCGCCTTGGCAACGTGTGGATCAGCAGCAACCGCGGCGTGCTGCGCACCGACATGGCCACGCTCAATGCGGTTGCCGACGGGCGCGCGCCGCGGGTGGTGGTGGAGCGCTACAACGAGATTGATGGCATGGCCAACGCGCAGGCCAACGGCAGCTCCGGGCCATCGGCGATCCTGCGCCAGGACGGCACGTTCTGGGTGGTCACCGCCGGAGGCCTGAGCACCGTCGATCCGCAACGCCTGCAGCGTTTCCGCGAGCGTCTTTCACCGCCGGCAGCGATTGAAAGCGTGCAGGTGGATGGCGCACCGGTGCATTGGGAAGGCCCGGACCGCAACTACATTCCCGGCGGTCGCCGCTTGGCGGTGAGTTATGTCGGCCTGAGCTACCTAATGTCTGACCGGATCCGCTACCGCACGCGGTTGGACGGCCTGGATACGGGGTGGGTCGAACGCGGCCCGCAGCGTAGCGTGGAGTTCGTTGGCCTGCCGCCGGGCGACTACACCCTGCACGTGGCCGCTGCCCATCCGAGTGGCAGCTGGGGCCAGCAGGAAGCGGTATGGAGCTTCACCGTGGAGCCGTTCTGGTGGCAGCGACGCAGCGTGCAGGTGCTGGGTGGCCTGTTGCTGCTGGCCGGGCTGGTGGCGCTGTACCGGCTGCTGCTGCAGCAGCTGAAGGCCAGCAACCTGCGCCTGGCACGGCGCGTGGACGAGGCGACCTTCGACCTGCAGGCCAAGACCGTGCACCTGCAGGCGCTGAACCAGGAAAAGACCGAACTGGCCGAGCGCCTCGCACGCCAGGCCGAGGCATTCGAACGGCAGGCCCGCGAGGATGCACTGACTGGCCTGGCCAACCGCCGTGCTTTCGATGAAACGCTGGCGCGTGACTTCGCGCGTTCGCAGCGCAGCGGTCATCCGCTGTGCCTGGTGGTGCTGGATATCGACCACTTCAAGGACGTCAACGACCGCCACAGCCACAGCATCGGTGATGCGGTGCTGGTGCAGGTGGCGCGGTTGATCGCCGCCGCCAGCCGCGATTCGGACCTGCCGGCGCGGACTGGCGGCGAAGAGTTCGCGCTGCTGCTCAACGACACCCGTCTGGAGGAAGCCGCACAGCTGTGCGCGCGCCTGCGCGGTCTGTTCCATGACCACCCCGACTGGGCCGGCGTGGACGGCCTGCGCGTGACCTTCAGCGCGGGCCTGGTGGAACTGGATGCCGACGACCGCACCCCGGCACTGCTGTACCAGCGCGCAGACCGCGCGTTGTACCGCGCCAAGAGCGACGGCCGCGATCGTACGAGTATTGGTTGATCGCATCCACGCATGGCGTGGATCTACCGTCCGGTGAGTGGTGGGTGCGGTTGCGCCGTTGGCTGGCTTACCGCGGCCAGGCGTTGGCGATGGTGCAGAACAACCGCGCGGTCTGCTCGGTGTCGTACACCGCGCTGTGTGCCTCGTTGGCATCCCAACCCAGCCCGGCGGCGGTGGCCGCACGCGCCAGCACGGTCTGCCCGTAGGCGATGCCGGCCAGGGTCACCGTGTCGAACACGCTGAACGGATGGAACGGGTTGCGCTTGTGCCCGGTCCGCGCCACCGCCGCGTTGACGAAGCCCAGGTCGAAATGCGCGTTGTGCCCGACCAGGATCGCGCGCTGGCAGCCGTACTTCTTCATGGCCGCGCGTACCGGGGTGAAGATGTGGTCCAGCGCGGCCTTCTCTTCCTTGGCCAGCCGGAACGGATGGTCGAGGATGATGCCGGTCACTTCCAGTGATTTCGGGTCGATCTCCAGGCCCTCGGCCGGTACCACGTGGGCGCTGGCGGTCTGGCCGGGGTAGAGCAGGCCGTTCTCGTCCATCTCGATCGGCACGGCGGCGATTTCCAGCAGTGCGTTGCGCTGGCTGTCGAAGCCGCCGGTTTCCACGTCCACCACCACCGGCAGGAAGCCGCGGAAGCGTTGTGACATCGCGCGCTGCGCCTGGGGGACTGCGGAATCGGGAGCGGCGGCAGGTGCGGGGGTGGGGTCAGTCATGCGTGAATTCTAGCAGAGCGACCCTGAGCGCCCGGCCAGCCCTCGGTGCATGCGTTCCCTGCGCGGGCGTGTGTCGACCAAGGTCGACACCTACCGGGGCACCGCGCGCTCAGCATTCCGGTAGCTGCCAACCCTGGTTGGCACACGGTGCGCCGACCAAGGTCGGCATCTACCGGTCTGCTGGCCGCGCAGGCGTGGCCGAGGGAGACCACCGCGCCAGCCACGCATCCACGCTCAGCCTGCCGGCGCCGGTGAAGATCAGCGGCAGCAACATGGCCATGAACAGCACCGGCAGCTTGAAGTTGCCGAAGCCCTGGTCAGTGATCGCGTAGCCCATGACCAGGTCGGCCAGCGAGTTCCATTCCGTCGGCCAATGCACCGCATAAGTGGCCACTACGGTCAGCACCAGCAGGCTGGCGGCGGCAAACCGGGTGCCGAAGCCAACCAGCAGGCAGGCCGCGCCAATCAGCTCGAACCAGGTTGCAAGCTGCCAGTTCAGGGTGGCCGGCAGCTGGTCGAACGGGAACGGGAAAGCGTCCTGCAGGTCGGCGAACCAGTTCTGGCCGTGCAGCTTTTCGCGGCCGGATTCGAAGTATTCCCAGGCCAGCAGCAGGCGCAGGCCGAGCGGGGCCAACCAGGGGGCGAGACGGTCCAGCTGGCCACGCGTGGCGGCCAGGGTCGGAAGGTTCATCAGGGGATCTCCGCGAATGGGGTGTCAGGGAGGGGCTGTGAGCGGGCCGATCACGCCGGCCTGCAGGAACTGCTGCAGCAGTGCAGCACCGGGTTCGGCCAGCGCCTCCTCAGCCAGGCCGTGCGCGGCGGCCAATTGCCGCAGATAGGCATGTCCATCGAGGCCGGGTTGTTCGCCGATGCTGGACAGCAGGTATACCGCCAGCGGGCTGAGTGCGGCGAAGCGCACTTCGCCGTCAGCCTCACGGCGCACCAGCAGGCCGGTCGGCTCGGTGGGCGGCTGCGTCGGTGCATCCTCGGCGCCCAGCCGGTGCACCGGCCACTGGTACAGCAGCGGCCACGCCAGCGGCGAGCGCTGCAGTGGCACCCGCAGCGGATCGATCTCACCCCGCACCGGCAGCGGCTCGGCAGGAAGCTGGTACAGCGCGGTTTCCACCCACTCGTAGTGGGCCAGCTCGGCCAACGCCGGGTGCGGCAGCTGCGGCTGTGCCTGCAGCCACTGCACGAATTCGGCGGCCAGTTCGGTGAACAGCGGCGTCTGGCAGCGATGGGTGGCGAAGTAGTGGCGCACCAGGTCGCTCCAGGCCGGTTCGCCGAGCAGGCGCACGCAGACCGGGAAGCCGTTGCTCAACAGGCCCAGCAGATTGTTGAACAGCAGCCGTTGGTACACCGCGACCCGGCGTGGCTCCAGCCCGACCGGCGGTGGCACACCCTGCGGATCGCGCAGGTGTGCGGTGAACGCATGCTGCTGTGCGCGCAGAGTGTGGGAGGTATCAGCCATGGGCGATCCCGGCATGGCTGGACTGCAGGCGGCGGATGGTCTGCAGTTCGCCCTGCAGCTCGGCGTACGGGGGGAAGTTGAAATCGCGTTCGAGCAGGGTGGGTCGTGGGCCGATGCGCGCGTAGGTACGCGCCAGCAGCTCCCAGACCGGATCGATCACCGCGCTGCCATGGGTGTCGATCTTCAGGTCCGGTGCCTCGTCCAGGTGCCCGGCCACGTGCAGGCAGACGATGCGCTCTGCGGGCAGCCCGGCAATGAAGCTGTCGGCATCGTAGCCGTGGTTGCAGGCGTTGACGTAGACATTGTTGACGTCGAGCAACAGGTCGCAGTTGGCTTCGGCGAGCACGGCATTGGTGAAGGCCAGTTCGTCCATCGCCGGCTCCGGCGCCAGGTAGTAGGACACGTTCTCCACCGCGATGCGGCGACCCAGCAGGTCCTGCACGTGGGTGATGCGTGCGGCGGTATGGCGCACGGCTTCGTCGGTGAACGGAATCGGCAGCAGGTCGTACAGGTGGCCGTCGTCGCTGCAGTAGCTCAGGTGCTCGCTGTACAGCGGCACGCGGTGTTTTTCCAGGAACTGGCCGACCTGTTCCAGCAGCTGCGTATCCAGTGGCGCGCTGCTGCCCAGCGACAACGACAGGCCGTGGCAGCTCAACGGGTGGCGCTGCGCCAGTTCGGCCAGTGCATCCCCGGCGGGACCACCGACATGGATCCAGTTCTCCGGCGCGCATTCGAGGAAATCGAAGTCACCGGCCGGTGCATCGCGCAGATCCTGCAGCAGCGCCCGGCGCAGCCCCAACCCGGCGGCCGCCGCACGAAGCGGCGACCGCAGGTGGACGGCGCTGGCGCGGACGTCAGTGCTTGGCACCGCACTTGCCTTCGCCGCACTTGCCCTCGGCCGACTTCTTGTCGCCGCTCTTGGCCTTGGCGCCTGCCGCAGCACCGGCGGCCTTGCCCTTGTCGGCGCCGCATTTGCCTTCGGCACTCTTGCCGTCGGCACCACATTTGCCTTCGGCGTGCTTGGTCGCGTCCGCGGCCATCTTGGTGTCCGCTGCCTTGGCATCGGTGCTGGCCTTGGCGGCCTGACCAGCGACCAGATAGCCCTGGGCCAGGTCGCTCATGCTCAGGGCCGAGGCACTGGCGGTCATGCCCAGGCCGGCGGCCAGGGCGGTAGCAGTCAGCAGGGACAGGGTCTTGTTGGAACTGCTCATCGGTGGTGCTCCTGGGTGGTATGGGCGGGTGCCCGGGTCGCCGGCAGGGTTGCCGGTGGAAGCGATGGTGCAGCGATCCTACTCAACGAATCCTCGCCAAGACCTCAAATTTTCGTGAGGTTTGTTACAGAAGGGGAACACGGTTTCCGGTAGATCCACGCCATGAGTGGATGAATTGCCGGAATGCCCAGAAACAAGAAGGCCGCTGTCACCAGGACAGCGGCCACCTTGGAGTCAACTCCGGTGTTGCAGTGCAGCGTCAGGGCTGGCCGGTGCTGGAGGTTTCGTCGCGTTTTTCACGCGGCGGCAGTGGCTGCTCGCCATGCACCAGGAACCACACGTTCTCGGCGATGTTGGTGGCGTGGTCGCCCACGCGCTCCAGGTTCTTGGCCATGAACAGCAGGTGCGTGCAGGGGGTGATGTTGCGCGGGTCTTCCATCATGTAGGTCAGCAGCTCGCGGAACAGCGCGGTGTACTGCGCGTCCAGGCGGGCGTCGTCCTCGCGCAGCGCCAGCGCAGCGTCGGCATCGTTGTCGCGGTAGGCGGCAATGGCGCGGCGCACCTGCTGCGCGGCCAGGCGACCCAGCGCCCGCAGGCCCTGGATCTGTGGCAGCGGCGGCACTTTGCCCAGCGCGATCGAACGCTTGGCAACGTTGGCCGCATAGTCGCCGATGCGCTCGATGTCGGCCGGGATGCGCAGGCCGGCCAGGATCTCGCGCAGGTCGCGCGCCATCGGCCCACGCAGCGCCAGGCGCATCACGTCATGGCTGATCTGCTGCTCCAGCGCATCGATCGCTTCGTCGTTGGCGATGATGCGATGGGCGGCGTTCTCGTCGCGCTTCTCGATCACGTCCATCGCCGCTTCGAGCTGAGCGACGGCCATCTCGCCCATGCGCACGATTTCGGCCACCAGCCGCTGCTGTTCTTCGTCGTAGCTCTTGACGATGTGGTCGTTGGGAAGATTCATGGTCTGCAATCCGGGTAGAGCCAGGCCATGCCTGGCTGACGTGATTTGTAGAGTCGAGCCATGCTCGACTGACATTGTCTGTCTGTCGACTGACGTTTCAGCCGAAGCGACCGGTGATGTAATCCTCGGTCTGCCGCTGCGACGGCTGCGAGAAGATCACTTCGGTGCGGTCGTGCTCGATCAGGTCGCCCAGGTACATGAAGGCGGTGTAGTCGGACACGCGCGCGGCCTGCTGCATGTTGTGGGTGACGATGACGATGGTGTACTCGTGCTTGAGCTCTTCCACCAGCTGCTCGATGCGGCTGGTGGAGATCGGGTCCAGTGCCGAGGTCGGCTCGTCCAGCAGCAGCACCGACGGGCGCAGGGCCACGGCACGGGCGATGCACAGGCGCTGCTGCTGGCCACCGGACAGGCCCAGTGCGCTCTGCCCCAGCTTGTCCTTCACTTCGTCCCACAGTGCGCCCTGGCGCAGTGCCTGCTCGACGCGGTCGGCCATGTCGGCCTTGCTCAGCTTCTCGTGGTGGCGGATGCCGTAGGCCACGTTCTCGAAGATGGTCATCGGGAACGGCACCGGCTTCTGGAACACCATGCCGACCTTGCTGCGCAGGCGGTTCATCGGGTACTTCGGCGACAGGATGTTCTCGCCGTCCAGCAGCACTTCACCACGCGCCTCCAGCTTCGGGTACAGCGCGTAGATGCGGTTGAAGATGCGCAGCAGGGTCGACTTGCCGCAGCCGGAGGGACCGATCAGCGCGGTCACGCGCTTTTCCGGTATCTCCAGGTTGATGCCCTTCAGGGCATGGAACTTGTCGTAGTAGAAGTCCAGTCCACGCGCAGCCAGCTTCACCGGCGACGGCGTGTGCAGGCTCTCGTGCGAGGACGGCACGGCGATGCGCTGCATCGGCACGGCGTTGGAAAGGTCGTTCATGGCGTTATCCACGGAAAGGTCAGTCATGGGAGATACGGTTGCGCAGCAGGATGCCGCGGGCGGCAAGGCTGACCAGCAACACGAAGACAGTCAGCACCAGGGCACCGGCCCAGGCCAGCACCTGCCAGGATTCATACGGGCTGCCGGCGAACTGGTTCATCACCACCGGCACCGAGGCCATCGGCTGGAAGATGTTGTTGTTCCAGTACTGGTTGCCGAAGGCAGTGAACAGCAGCGGTGCGGTCTCGCCGGAGATGCGGGCCAGCGCCAGCAGGATGCCGGTGATGATGCCGGCCGACGCACTGCGGTACAGCACCTGCACGATCACCTTCCACTGCGGGATACCCAGCGACAGGGCTGCCTCACGCATCTGCGAGGGCACCAGGCGCAGCATCTCGTCGGTGGTGCGCACCACCACCGGCAGCACGATGAAGGCCAGCGACAGGGCACCGGCGAACGCCGAGAAGTTGCCGCCCGTCTGCATCACGTACAGCGTGTAGACGAACAGGCCAAGCACGATGGATGGGGCCGACAGCAGGATGTCGTTGACGAAGCGGACCACGGTGCCGGCCTTGCGGGCGTTGCCGTACTCGGCCAGCCAGGTGCCGGCCAGCACGCCCAGCGGGGTGCCGATGCCGATCGCCAGCGCACACATCACCGCACTGCCGAAGAAGGCGTTGGCGAGACCGCCTTCCTGCATCGGCGGCGGCGTCATCTTGGTGAACAGATCCCAGTTGATGCCGGCCAGGCCCTTGGAGGCCAGGGTGAACAGGATCCAGCCCAGGAAGAACAGGCCGAACAGGGCGGTGGCGCAGGAGGCGGTGATCGCAACGACGTTGCCGATGCGACGGCGCAGGTACAGCGAATCAGCGGTGGTGGACATCAGTTGCCCTCCTTGCGGGACAGGCGCATCAGCATCAGGCGGGCGATGGCCAGCACCACGAAGGTGACGATGAAGAGGACGAAGCCGAGCAGCAGCAGGGCCGAGCGGTAGGTTTCAGTGGCTTCGCCGAAATCGTTGGCGATCAGCGCGGCGATGGTGGTGCCCGGTTCCAGCAGCGACGGCGACAGACGCACGCTGTTGCCGATCACGAAGGCCACCGCCATCGTCTCGCCCAAGGCGCGGCCGAGGCCGAGGAAGATGCCACCGATCACCGCCGAGCGGGTGTAGGGCAGGACGATGTCCCAGCTCACTTCCCACTTGGTGGAGCCCAGTGCATAGGCCGATTCCTTCAGGCGGGTCGGCACGGTCAGGAACACCTCGCGCATCACCGAGGAGATGAACGGAATGACCATGATGGCCAGCACGAAGCCGGCGGTGAGCATGCCGATGCCCAGCGGCGGACCCTGGAACATCGGGCCGATGATCGGCCATTCGCCCAGGGTTTCGTTGAGGAACGGGGTGACGTACTCGGTCATCACCGGCACCAGCACGAACAGGCCCCACATGCCGTAGATGATCGAGGGAATGCCGGCCAGCAGTTCGATGGCGGTACCGACCGGGCCACGCAGCCAGCGCGGCGCGACTTCGGTGAGGAAGAAGGCGATGCCGAAGCTGACCGGCACGGCGATGACCATCGCGATGAGTGCGGTGACCAGGGTGCCGTAGATCGGGGCGAGGGCGCCGAACTTGTTTTCGACCGGATTCCAGTCGGTGGAGAAGAAGAAGCTCAGGCCCTGCATCTGCAGGGCATGGCGGCCGCCCCACAGCATCGACAGCGCGGCGCAGGCCAGGGCGATCAGGACGAAGATGACGGTGCCGACCAGCACCCATCGGAACAGTTTGTCGTTGCGGGCATCACGCGCATCACGCGTGGACGGGGCGGCTACAGGCTGGGCGATGGCATTCATGGGGACGGCAGGGCCAGGAAGGGGCGGGGCGGCACGGCGTGAAAGAAGCGGTGCCCGCGCGGGGCGGGCACCGTCGTGTCCATCACTTCAGGTCGGTCGCCCAGTAGGCCTCGATCTGCTTGACCAGTTCGGCCGGCAGCGGCACGTAGTGCAGCTCGTTGGCCTGGGCCTGGCCGTTCTCGAAGGCCCACTTGAAGAAGGCCAGGGTGTCCTGGTTGCGCTTGGCGTCCTTCGGCTGCTTCTGCATCAGCATGAAGTTGGTGGCGGTGATCGGCCACGCCTGCTCGCCCGGGGCGTTGGTGATGACCAGGTTGAAGTCCTTGGCGCTGGCCCAGTCGGCGCTGGCAGCCGCAGCGGCGAAGGTTTCCGCGCTCGGCTCGACCCAGTTGCCGGCGGCGTTCTGCATGGCGGTGTACGGCATGCCGTTCTGCAGCGCGTAGGCCAGTTCGACGTAGCCGATCGAGCCCTTGATCTGCTTCACATAGGAAGCGACGCCTTCATTGCCCTTGCCACCGACGCCGTCCGGCCACTGCACCGAGGTGCCTTCGCCGACCTTGCTCTTCCACTCCGGGCTGACCTTGGACAGGTAGTTGGAGAAGTTGAAGGTGGTGCCCGAACCGTCCGAACGGTGGACCAGGGTGATCTTGCCGTCCGGCAGCTTCACGCCCGGGTTGGCGGCGACGATGGCCGGGTCGTTCCAGGTCTTGACCTTGCCCAGGAAGATGTCGGCCAGCAGGGCGCCGCTCAGGCGCAGCTTGCCGGTTTCCAGGCCTTCGATGTTGACCACCGGCACCACGCCGCCGATGGCGGACGGGAACTGGGCCAGGCCGGCCTGGGCCAGCTCTTCGCTGCTCAGCGGCTTGTCGGAGGAGCCGAAGTCGACGGTACCGGCCTTGATCTGGGCGATACCGCCACCGGAGCCGATCGACTGGTAGTTGATCTTGGCACCGGTGCTGGCGTTGTAGTCAGCCGACCACTTGGAGACCAGCGGGAAGATGAAGGACGCGCCCGCGCCGGACACTTCGGCGGTCACCTTGGCACCGGCAGCGGCCGGGGCGGCGGCACCGTCGGCAGCCGGCTGCTGCGCGGCCTGCTTGTCGCCACCGCAGGCCGACAGGCCCAGGGCGATGGCCAGGGAAAGGGCGGCAAGGCCGGCCGAGTGCAGTTTCATGGTCACTCCATAGCGGGGAAGAGCCGACGTCGTCGGCGGATGCGGCTATGAAATGATGTTTTTGTTACAGCCGTATTACGACCATGACAGAGGTGTCCTGGATCACGTTCTGACAAGGGTTTCACGGGGTTGGCCACGGTCCGGGAGACCCCCGGAGACCCGGGATCTGCGCACCGATATGACGGCCGTGGCTCTACAAACGCTCTTGCCTTTGCTCCTGCCTTTCATGACCCCACCGCGCCCGCGATGAACTGTCGAGAGGCGGTGGGCCAGGGCGTGCAGGACCGTCCACGGCATGGATGCCGTGGCCGAGCCCCCAAGGACGGGTTTACGGCGTGTCCTGCACGTCCTGGCCCACCGACTCACCGACGGATCAGCGAAGGCGCAAACGCTCTTCACGACCAATCCCCCAAAAACAAGAAGAGCGCGAGATCTCGAGGATCTCGCGCCCGGGTGGGATCGGCGGGGGAGAGAGGACCCGCCGATCCCGTTCCTGCGGGGGAACGCGCTTGCTTACTTCAGGTTCTGCGTCCAGTAGGTCTCGATCTGGCGGACCAGGCTGTCCGGCAGCGGCACGTAGTCCAGCTGGCGGGCCTGGGCGTCGCCGCTCTTGTAGACCCAGCGGAAGAACTCCTGGGTGGCCTTGCCGTTGGCAGGGTTCTTCGGCTTCTTGTGCACCAGGATGAAGTTGGTGGCGGTGATCGGCCAGGACTCGGCGCCCGGGGCGTTGGTCATCACCAGGTAGAAGTCCTTGGCGCTGGCCCAGTCGGCGCTGGCAGCGGCGGCAGCGAACGACGCGTCGCTCGGCTGCACGAAGCGGCCGGCGGCATTCTTCATCGCGGTGTACGACAGCTTGTTCTGCAGCGCGTAGGACAGTTCGACGTAGCCGATGCCGCCCTTGATCTGCTTCACGTAGGCAGCAACGCCTTCGTTGCCCTTGCCGCCGATGCCGGCCGGCCACTGGACCGAGGTGCCTTCACCGACCGAGCTCTTCCACTCCGGGCTGACCTTGGACAGGTAGTTGACGAAGTTGAAGGTGGTGCCCGAACCATCCGAACGGTGCACGACGGTGATCTTGGCGCTCGGCAGGGTCACGCCCGGATTCAGCGCGGCGATGGCCGGGTCGTTCCAAGTCTTGATCTTGCCCAGGAAGATGTTGGCCAGCACGGTGCCGTCCAGCTTCAGCGCGCCCGGGGCGATGCCGGCCACGTTGACCACCGGTACCACGCCGCCGATCACCGACGGGAACTGGGCGAGGCCCGAAGCGGCCAGTTCTTCCGGCTTCAGCGGAGCGTCGGAGGAGCCGAAATCAACGGTCTTGGCCTTGATCTGGGCGATACCACCACCGGAGCCGATCGACTGGTAGTTGACCTTGTTGCTGGTGGCGGCGTTGTAGTCGGCCGACCACTTCGACATCACCGGGTAGATGAACGAGGCGCCCGCGCCGGTGATTTCAGCGGCGTTGGCGGCGAACACGGACGACGCTGCGAAGACGGCAACGGCAACGCGCGACTTGAAGGCGTGGATCACGGGGTGGCTCCTGGGTTGATTGGGATGCGGGGTTACCCGCCCGGCGCACATTCCATAACGGTTCGATGACAGCGCAGGGACCGTTGTATGACGCAACCGTTACAGCGTTGGCCGGCGCCCGCACAGCCAGGGGCGTGAAGGTTCTGAGTGCTGCGGGCAACGTGATGACCATGCGCCGGAGACGGCCGTGGCCCGGTTGCGATCACGTTCTATATGTCGCTGATGGACTGCCCGGTGTGGTCGTCAATGCCATCCCGGCCTGGCATTCCGCAGTGATGCCGCGTCATCCACACGAAACCATCAGTGCAGGTGAGCGCTGCGCGGCGGTCGGCCCGGGCCGGGACGCTGATACGTGACGCCATATGCCGCAAGGGATCGACAAGCATGTGGCGGCAAATGAGTCGTACGCATGACCGCACGAAGAAATCTGTGGTTGGTGCTCAGGTTGTCATTCGGCTGTCATGGTTTTAACGGAATGTTCGCAAAACGCTTGACCGGCCTGCCGGCGTGGCGTTCTGCCCAAGCCATTCCAACCCTCTGGAGAAATCCAAAATGCGTTCCCATTTGCTCGCCGCCGCGGTCGTTGCAAGCCTCGGTCTGGTTTCCGCCGACGCCTTCGCAGCTCCCGCCAGCACGGGCGTATCCCAGGCACAGCTGCAGCAGCTGCAGGCGCAGATCGCTGCCCTGCAGGCCCAGGTCCAGCAGTTGCAGAACGATTCGCAGGCGCTGCAGGCACAGTCCGATGCGCAGTCCGAAGTGAACATCACCCAGGCCCAGGCCCTGGAAGGTGCACAGAAGACCCAGACCAGCGTCGACAAGCTGGCCAAGCTGGTCAATGACAACAAGATCGGCGGTCGCATGTTCTTCGACCTGACCAACATCGACAAGACCAGCAACGGCAAGGACACCGCCGCCAGCGGCACCGGCCTGGACGTCAAGCGCTTCTACCTGACCGTCGACCACAAGTTCAACGACATCTGGTCGGCCAACCTGACCACCGACTTCCAGTACAGCTCGGCCATCGGCAACACCGAACTGTTCGTCAAGAAGGCCTACGTGCAGGGTAGCTTCGACCCGGCCTTCAACCTGCGGGTCGGTGCCGCCGACATGCCGTGGATTCCGTACGTCGAGAAGTTCTACGGCATGCGTTATGTCGAGAACACCCTGACCGATCGCCTGAAGTACGGCAACTCGTCCGACTGGGGTCTGCATGGCTTCGGCAACCTGGGCAACAACTTCAACTACGCGGTCTCGGTCGTGTCCGGCGCCGGTTACAAGAACCCGACCCGCAGCAAGGGCATGGACGTGGAAGGCCGCGCGGCCTATACCCCGAACGAGAACTTCGTGGTTGCCGTCGGTGGCTACAGTGGCAAGCTGGGCAAGGAAACCGACATCCAGAGCGCCGAGAACACCTACACCCGCGCCAATGCGATGGTGGCCTACGCCAGCAGCGACTTCCGCGTCGGTGGCGAGTACTTCCAGGCCAAGAACCTCAACAACGTGATGACCGTTGCCACCGACAAGACCAGCGGCTGGTCGGTGTGGGGCAGCGTGCGCGTCACCGACGGCGGCATCAACGTGTTCGGTCGTTACGATGACACCGACGTCAGCAAGACGCTGGACCCGACCCTGAGCGACAAGTACTGGAACGTCGGCGTCGAGTTCCCGGTCATGAAGAACCTCAAGCTGTCGACCGTGTACAAGTACACGCACCTGGCCAACGCCAGCGACAAGAAGAACGACAAGACCAAGGAGTTCGGCGTCTGGGGCGACCTGTCGTTCTGATGTCCTGAAGCACTCTTGTCTACAAGCAAAGACGGCGGGCCCTGTGCCCGCCGTCCTTGTTTTGTCACACCACGAACGCGTTCACGCCTCGGCCGTGGTCTTTTCCTTGAACCGGCACAGGTCGGCGATCACGCAGCCGGGGCAATCCGGCTTGCGCGCCTTGCACACATAACGTCCGTGCAGGATCAGCCAGTGATGCGCGTCGAGCAGGAACTCGGCCGGAATCACCTTCACCAGTTTGTCTTCCACTTCGCGCACGTTCTTGCCCGGGGCCAGGCCGGTGCGGTTGGAGACGCGGAAGATATGCGTGTCCACCGCCATCACCGGCTCACCGAACGCAGTGTTGAGCACCACGTTGGCGGTCTTGCGGCCCACGCCCGGCAGCGCTTCCAGTTCATCGCGATCGCGCGGCACTTCACCGCCGTGCTTCTCCAGCAGGATCGCGCAGGTGGCGATCACGTTCTTCGCCTTGGCGTTGAACAGACCGATGGTGGCGATGTACTGCTTCAGCCCGTCCTCGCCAAGCGCGAGGATCTTTGCCGGGGTATTGGCCACCGGGAACAGGCGGCGCGTGGCCTTGTTGACGCCCACGTCGGTGGCCTGCGCCGACAGCGCGACCGCCACCAGCAGTTCGAACGGTGAGCTGTACTCCAGTTCGGTCTTCGGGTGCGGATTGAGTTCGCGCAGGCGGGTGAACATCTCCACCACGTCGGCGCGCGGCATGCTGCCACCGCGTCGCGCCGGTGCACGCGCGGTTTTCTTCGCAGTGGCCATTACTGCTCCTTGCCGGTGGCGCGGGCCTTGGCCCGGGCGAGGATGGCGGCGGCGGCCGGGGGCAGGGCGGGCTTCACGTCCGGCGCCGGGGCCGGCGTGCGTCGCGCATCGCGTTCGGCCTCGCGGCGGGCCAGGCGCACGGCACGGGCACGGTAGCGTTCGCGTGCGGCCCAGGCCGCGTGCAGCTGCTGCTGCGCCTGCTGCAGGCGTCGTGGAAGGTCCGGGTGGCCGGGCAGCAGCTGTTCGTCGCCGGCACGGGCGACGTAGTCCATCAGTCCGGCCTGCAGGGCGCCATCGAGATCGTCTGCCTGGACCCGGGCGAACAGCTGCGCGGGGTTGGGTCGGGATGCCATGGCGTCAGCGGTTCTGGAAGGCCGGTGGGCGGCGCTGCAGGAAGGCGCTGGTGCCCTCGCGCATGTCTTCGGTGGCGAACAGTAGGCCGAACTGCGCGCTTTCGTACTCCAGCCCAGCCTCCAGGCTGCATTCGCCGCCCACGTGTACCGCGTCGAGCAGCCCACGCAGGGCCAGCGGGGCCGAGCGTGCCAGCTGGCGGGCGATGTCCTGCACACGGTTGTCCAGCGCGTCGGCCGGCACCACCTCGTTGACGATGCCCAGTTCCAGCGCACGCGCGGCGTTGATCGGTGCACCCAGCAGGCACAGCTCCAGGGTGGCGGCGCGGCCGCACAGGCGCAGCAGGCGCTGGCTGCCACCGAAGCCGGGAATCAGGCCGAGGTTGATCTCCGGCTGCCCGACCTTGGCCGTATCGGCAGCAATGCGCAGATGGCAGGCCATCGCCAGCTCCAGCCCGCCGCCCAGGGCGAAGCCGTTCACGCGCGCGATCACCGGCTTGGGCATGCGTTCGATCTGGCGCATCAGGGCCTGGCCCAGCAGCGAGAAATCACGTCCCTGAACCGCGCTGAGAGTGTTCATCTCGGCGATGTCGGCACCGGCCACGAAAGCCTTCGGACCGGCACCGGTCAGCACCACCACGCGCACGTCCGGGTCGGCTGCGGCGGCGCTGAACGCCTCGGTCAGCGCCTGCAGGGTCGCGGCATTCAAGGCGTTGAGCTTGTCCGGGCGCTGGACGGTCACGGTGCGGATGGCGCCGTCGTCGGCGACAGCGATCAGGGCATCGGCCACGGGGAAACTCCTGAAACGTTAAAAAAAAGTGAGATTGAACTCCGCCAACGCAGACGGGTCTTAGCCTGCATCGTGAGTAGCGGTTACACGTTGTGCCCGTTATCCTAACCCGTCGCCTCAGGGCGGCGCAGAACGTCCCTGAGTTACCACCCCTGGAGAACTGTTTGATGAAGTTGCGTTCTATCGCGGTCGCCGTCGCGGCCCTGGCCCTGACGGGCAATGCCTTCGCCCAGGACGTCTCGTCCGAAAAGGGCAAGCTGAGCTACTACTTCGGTTACGACTACGGCAACAACCTGGCGGAGCTGACCGGTCGTGGTGAGCAGCTGGACATCAACTCGGTGGTGAAGGGTCTGCAGGACGCCTACGCCAAGAAGCAGCCGGCGATCACCGCCGACCAGCTGAAGCCGGCCGTTGAAGCGTTCCAGAAGCGCGAGCAGGGCCGTGCCCAGGCTGCCAAGGCCGAGTACGAAAAGGCTGCTGCCGAAAACAAGACCAAGAGCGATCAGTTCATCGCGGCGAACAAGGCCAAGGCCGGCGTGCAGTCCCTGCCGAGCGGCGTCCAGTACCGCGTGATCGAAGCCGGCAAGGGCGCCAAGCCGACCCAGGCCAGCACCGTGCAGTTGGAAGTGGCCGGTCCGTTCCCGTACGGCCAGCGCCCGACCGAAGCCCGCCCGGCCCAGCAGATTCCGTCGATCAAGGTCAGCGAAGTCGAAATGAAGGCCATGCGCGAGACCCTGCTGCAGATGCCGGCTGGCTCGAAGTGGGAAGTCACCCTGCCGCCGGACCAGGCCTACGGTGCCGACCCGCGCACCCCGTTCCCGCCGAACGTGGCTGTGCAGTTCGAGATCAAGCTGATCAGCGTCAAGTAAATCGAAGCGGTAAACGAAACGCGCCGGTGATCCCACCGGCGCGTTTTTGTTTGCGCGGAGCGCGACGCTTCCGTGCACTGCATATTGACCCCGCGCAAATCCAGCGTAATCGCGCTACTGTTGCCGGGTGCAAACAATGGAAAAAACGGCGCGTGTTGTCGCAAGTCCCTGCATCGGAGTGTGCACGCTGGATCCGCACCGGCAATGCACCGGCTGCGGGCGGCATATCGATGAGATCGCGCGGTGGTCGTCGATGAGCAACGAGGAACGCAGCCGCATCCTGCATCGCGTGCAACCTCTGCGTGAACAGCTGCAGCAATCACTGCGCGGCTCGCTGGCTGATCACGAGCGCCTGATGCGCGCGCTGCATCCACTGGCCGAGCCGCCGGCCGGCGACGGCTGGAACCGCAGCGAACTGAGTGACCTGCTGCCGCCCGGGCCACCCGTGGAAGCCGCCGTACTGGCCGGCATCGTGCCGCGCGCCAACGGCGCACAGGTCATTCTCACCCGTCGCACCGAAACCCTGCGCACCCATGGTGGCCAGGTAGGTTTCCCCGGTGGCCGCACCGAACCCGATGACCGCGATGCACTGGCGGCCGCGCTGCGCGAGAGCCAGGAAGAAATCGCACTGGCGCCGGGCCAGGTGCAGGCGCTGGGTTATCTCGATCCCTTTGTGACAATCACCGGCTACCGCGTCACGCCGGTGGTGGCCGTGGTCGATCCGGACTTCGTGCCGGTGCCGCAACCCAGCGAAGTGGCCGAGGTGTTCGAGGTGCCGCTGAATTACCTGATGGCCGCCGACAACCTGCGCCAGGTCGAAATCAATCATCGCGGCCGCGTCCGCCACGTCCTTGAATACGGCTGGCCCGGCCAGCGCATCTGGGGCGCCACCGCCGCCATCCTCTACAACCTGCGTCGCCGCCTGGAGCAAGTGCAATGAAGCCGATCGATCCGCCGTGGACCACCCTGGTCGATGTCGCCACCCTGGCCGCTGCATTGGGCGAGGGCGTTCGCGTGGTCGACGCACGTGCTACTGCCAGTGCCGCCGTACGCGTGGTCGATGCACGTTCCTCGCTGGCCGATCCGCAGGCGGGTAACGGCCAGTATCTGGCGGGGCATGTTCCGGGCGCGGTGTATGCCGACCTCAATCGGGACCTGTCGGATCTGACCCGCAGCGGCCACGGCCGTCACCCGCTGCCGGACAGCGATGCCTTCGCCGCGAAACTGGGCCAGTGGGGCATCGGTCCCGACACCCAGGTGGTGGTCTACGACGGCAGCGATGGCAGCATGGCCGCCTCGCGCCTGTGGTGGCTGCTGCGCCTGATCGGGCACAGCAAGGTGGCCGTGCTTGATGGTGGCATCGCCGCATGGCAGGGCGCAGGGCATCCCTTGGCGACGGGGCAGGATGAGGTGACCGCGCTGCCGGTTTACCCGGGCCGTTTCGACACCACCCAGATCGCCAATGCCGAGGAAATCAGCGCACGCCTGAAGCACGCGCCGGGCTGGTTGGTCGACGCACGCGCAGGCGAGCGCTTCCGCGGCGAAGTGGAGCCGCTGGACCCGGTCGCCGGCCACGTGCCCGGCGCGGTCAACCGTCCGTTTGCGTTGAACGTCGCCGACGGCCGCCTGCGTGATGCACAGGAACTGCGCGCCGAACTGCAGGGCGTGATCGGCAACCGTGATCCGCAGCAGGTGGTGCTGATGTGCGGCTCCGGCGTGACCGCCTGCCACCTGTTGCTGGCGATGGAAGCGGCCGGTCTGTCCGGCGCACGCATCTACGCCGATTCCTGGAGCGGCTGGGTCAGCGACAGCAGCCGCCCGGTGGCGACCGGCGCCTGAGGCGCGCGGGGTCGGATCCGTTTTCCAACGGAAAACGGCTCTGCCCCCATCAACTGAAAATCCGGGTCAGAGCCCGTTGCGTAGCAACGGGATCCGACCCCGTGTCGACCAAGGTCGACACCCACCAACAGCAGCAGAGATCTGTCGAAGGCGGGGTGGGTCCGGTTGCGAGGGTGTCCGCGGCATGGATGCCGCGGCCAAGCCCCCATGGACGGGTTTACGGCGTCCCTCGCAACCGGACCCACCCCGCCATCCTGCGGAATGCCAGCTCTTGACGTTGATGTTGCTTCTGCGGGTGCAGGGCGCAGCCCTGCCGCTTACCCAACCGGCTGCAACGGCACCTTCGCCAGGATCCGCGCCCACGGGAACAACGGCCCCGGATCACGCTTGCGTGCCACCATCAGCGCCGGGTCATCGCTGGCCGGCACCTGCTCCAGGTCCAGCTGGTCATGCCCGGCAATCCGCCGCAGCGACGGATAGTGCGCCACCAGCGCCTGCAGCAGGCCTTCCAGCGCCTGCAGCTGTGCCTCGGTGTAGGGCTCGTCCATCGCCTGCTGGCGGCTGTCGAACCAGTGCGGGTAGCGGCCGGTGTTGACCAGCTCGATGCCCAGCGTGTGTGCGTTCATGCCGCGCACGTGGTGGGCCACGCGCTCCGGCGCCACGTACTGCACCACGCTGCCATCGCGGTCGATGTAGAAGTGGCCGCTGTTGCCGGCGCCGCTGTCATACAGCACGCGCTCGCCGTACTCACGGGCCATCGCCAGATCGGGCAGCTCGGTGCAGTGGATCACCACCATCTCCAGCGTGGCCGGGTCGCGCAGTGGCAGACGGTCTTCGTAGGGCAGGGGCTGCAGCTGCAGGCCGGGCAGGAGCGGGTTGGGCATCCGGCGATGCTAGCATTGCGGCATGAACCTTCCTTCCCTTTCCTCGTCGGTCCGCTCCCATGGAGCGCGCGCATGAGCCGCGGCCACTGCATCCTGTCCCACGGTTTCGAGAGCGGCCCGGAGGCGACCAAGGTCACCGCGCTGGCCGACGTGGCGCAGCGCCTGGGCTGGACCCATGAGCGCCCGGACTACACCGACCTGGACGCGATGAGCGAGGTCAGCCGGGTGGGCGATGTGCCGACCCGCCTGCGCCGCCTGGTCGAACGCACCGCCATCTCTGCCCAGCAGGGCCCGGTGGTGCTGGCCGGTTCCAGCCTGGGCGCCTACATCTCCGCCATCGCCTCGTTACAGGTCCCGGTCGCCGGCCTGTTCCTGATGGTGCCGCCGACCACGATGGGCCCGATGCCGGCGCTGGACGCCGCCGCCGTGCCGACCACCGTGGTCCAGGCCTGGCATGACGATGTGGTGCCGGCCGCTGGAGTGATCGCCTGGGCCCAGGCGCGTTCGGCGCAGCTGCTGCTGGTCGACGACGGCCACCGCCTGGAGCACCACGTGGAGGCCTCCGCGCAGGCCTTCGAGCGCTTGCTGCGGCAACTGTGAAGCCCGGGCGCACGGCGCGCCCGCCCGCATTGACTACAATGGCAGCCCCGCCGCCCCCGGCGCGGGCCTGCCGGCCGTGCCTACGGCCCTCCTTTCCGACTGGCCCGGCCCCTGTGCCGCGCCCGACCACCTGCGAACCGATCCTGTGAAATTCTTCGTCTCCTGCGCCAAGGGCCTGGAATACCTGCTTGCCGATGAACTGTCGGCCCTGGGCCTTGGCAAGGCCACTGCCACCATTGCTGGCGTCAACGCCGAGGGCGAACTGGAGCAGGCGCTGCGGATCGTGATGTGGTCGCGCCTGGCCAGCCGCGTGCTGTGGCCGATCGACGAGTTCGACTGCCCGGACGAGCAGGCCCTGTATGACGGCGTGCGTGCGCTGCCTTGGCACGAGCACATCAAGCCGGAGATGACCCTGGCGGTGGACGCGCACGTGTCGGGCGACAAGATCACCCATGCCCGCTTTGCCGCGCAGCGGATCAAGGACGCCATCGTCGACCGCATGCGTGATGAAGGCCTGGAGCGCCCGTCGGTCAACACCGACCTGCCGGATGTGCGGGTCAACCTGTCACTGCGCAAAGGCCGTGCCTCGCTGTCGATCGACCTCGGCGGCGGCCCGTTGCATCGCCGTGGCTGGCGCGGCGCCGCTCACGAGGCACCGCTGAAGGAAAATCTGGCCGCCGCGCTGCTGCTGCGCGCGCAGTGGCCGCGGCTGCACGCCGCCGGTGGCGGCCTGCTGGACCCGATGTGCGGCAGCGGCACGCTGCTGATCGAAGGCGCGCTGATGGCCGCCGACGTTGCTCCCGGCCTGATGCGCCACGGCAGCCTGCCGCCGAGCCGCTGGCTGGGCTTCGACAAGGCCGCCTGGAAGAGCATCCAGAGCGAGGCGCGTGACCGCGAAGCGGCTGGCCTGGCCGCGCTGAAGCCGGTCATCCACGGCAGCGACATCGACCCGACCGCGATCCAGGCGGCACGCGAGAATGCCGAGGTGGCCGGTGTCGCCCACGCGATCCGCTTCACCCGCGCCGACGTCGCCGACCTGGCCGCACCGGAGCAGGAGATCGGTGCGGTGGTCTGCAACCCGCCGTATGACGAACGCCTGGCCGCCGACCCGGCGCTGTACCGCGCACTCGGCAATGCCCTGCAGAAAGCGGTGCCGCAGTGGCGCGCCAGCCTGCTGTGCGGCAATGACGAACTGGCTTTTGCCACCGGCCTGCGTGCGGGCAAGAAGTACCAGATGTTCAACGGTGCGCTGGAATGCGCGCTGATCGTCTGCGACCCGATCGCCGTGCCGGGCCGTGACCCGGCGCAGCCGCGCGAGCTGAGCGAAGGTGCGCAGATGGTGGCCAACCGCCTGCGCAAGAACCTGAAGAAGTTCAAGAGCTGGCGTGCCCGCGAGGACATCACCTGCTTCCGCGCCTACGATGCCGATCTGCCGGAGTACGCGGCGGCCATCGATGTCTACGAGGAAGACGGTGGCAAGCGCCGCACCTTCCTGCATGTGCAGGAATACGCCGCACCGGCGGCGATTCCGGAGAACGACGTGCGCCGCCGCCGCAACGAGCTGCTGGCGGCCGCGCGCGAAGTATTCGGCGTGCCGCCGGAACAGGTGTCGATGAAGTCGCGCGAGCGCGGCAAGGGCGGCAGCAAGTACGGCCGTTTCGAGCAGCGTGACGAGTTCATCGTGGTGCGCGAGAACAACGCGCTGCTGCAGGTGAATCTGTTCGACTACCTGGACACCGGCCTGTTCCTCGACCACCGCCCGCTGCGCCGGATGATGGCCGAGCAGGCGCGTGGCAAGCGTTTCCTCAACCTGTTCTGCTACACCGGCGTGGCCAGCGTGCAGGCCGCGGTGGCCGGTGCGGCCAGCACTACCAGCGTCGACCTGTCGGCCACTTACCTGCAGTGGTGCTACGACAACCTGGCGTTGAACGGGCAGGGCGGCAACCAGCACCTCCTGGTGCAGGCCGATGCGATGGCGTGGTTGGAAGGCGACCGTGGCCAGTACGACGTGATTTTCTGCGATCCGCCGACCTTCTCCAACTCCGCACGCGCCGATGACTTCGACGTGCAGCGCGAGCAGTTGAAGCTGCTGCGCGCGGCGGTGGCGCGGCTGGCACCGGGTGGCGTGCTGTACTTCTCCAACAACTTCCGCCGCTTCAAGCTGGAAGAGAACGCCATCGCCGAATTTGCCCAGTGCCGCGAGATCACCGCACGCACCATCGGCCCGGATTTCGAGCGCAACGCGCGCATCCACCGCGCGTGGGAACTGAAGCGGTTGGGGTAAGTCCGGTAATGCCGGCCGCTGGCCGGCAACGGTGTCAGATCCGCAGAGGGTTCATGGGATGCCGGCCAGCGGCCGGCACTCCCCATATCTGGCCGGTACATCCACGCCATGCGTGGAGGGCTGTTCAGTAGATCCACGCCATGCGTGGATGGCGGTTACAGCAACGCCACCAGCAGCCCGGCCACGGGCAGCGCGATCGCCAGCGGCGCGATCCATTTCGGCCGGTACGGGTACAACCCGAACGACAGCACCACGCCGCCCACGGTCATCACGCCCAGCCACAGCACCGGGCCCATCGCCCAGCCGTGGTCGACCACGCACAATGCGAACGCTACCGTCAGCAGCACCCAACCCAGCACCCGCCACTGCGTGCGCCGTGCCGGGGTGGCTGCAGCCTTGCCGTGCAGGTCGTGCTGGTGCTTCTCCATCGCCAGCGACAGCGCGGTGAACGCAGAGAACGACAGGGTCAATGCCAGCAGCATCATGCGCTGGCCTCCGCTTCGGCGGTTTCTGCAGCGTCCACCGGGGCCTTGGGCGCCGCCGCCGCTGCTGCACGCTTCTTCTTCTCGGCCGCGCTCAGCGGTGGTGTCCAGCGCTGCATGCGCCAGCCGCACAGCGCCAGCATCGCGCCGAACGCGATCATCGACAGATCAAAGCCAGCCAGCACCCAGTCCCCGTTGCGCAGGGTGTTGCCCAGGTGCGCATGCGTGGTCAGCGCATTGACCACCGGCACCAGCGCGAACGCGGCTGCGCCCAGGTACAGCTGCCAGGCCCACATCATCCGCTTCGGCCAGATGAAGGCGGCCAGCAGTGCCGCGCCCCAGGCGTAGAAGAACACGTTGGCCTCGGCGCTGGAGCGTTCGGCGATGTCCAGCGGCAGCAGGCGGTTGCCCCAGAAGTACGCTGCAAAGGCGATCGGCAGGCCGGCCACGGTACCGATGTTCAACGCATCGACCAGGCGCAGGCCGAAGCCTGTGCGGCCACTCTTGGCGTGCTTGGGCCGTTCCTTCACCGCCCACAGCACCACGCCGCTGGCCACCATCAGGCAGCCGACCAGGCCGGACAGGAAGAACAGTGCGCGCAGGCCCCAGTCGGCGAAGCGCGCCAGGTGCAGGCCGTACAGCACGCCGCGGGTGGCGGTGGCGCCACCGGAAGGCGGTGTTTCTTCCAGCAGCGTGCCATTGACCATGTCGTAGCGCACGGCCGGGGTGTCGGTGGACAGGCGCTTGCCGTCACGCTGGCGGATGTCGATCACTGCATTGGCCGCGCCCGGGTTGGACACGGTGAAGCCGGCCACTTCCACGCCGTGCCAATGCGCTCGCGCGCTGTCCAGCAGCTGCGCGATCGGCAGCGGCGTGGCGCGGCCTTCGGCAGGTGCAGTCACCTCCGGCATGCCACCGAAGGCCTCGCTGTAGAACGCATCCTCGTCCTGCGGGTAGGCCACCTTCACGCCCCACGGCAGGTACATGATCATCAGGGTGACGATGCCGGTGTAGGTGATCATCGCGTGGTAGGGCAGGGCCATCACCGCGCTGACGTTGTGGAAATCGAGCCAGGAACGCAGGCCCTTGTCCTTGCGGAAAGTGAAGAAGTCCTTGAAGATTTTCTTGTGGGTGATGACGCCGGTGATGATTGCCACCAGCATGAACATCGCGCAGAAGCCGACCAGATAGCGCGCCCACAGCACCGGGATGTAGTGCAGGTCGAAATGCAGGCGGTAGAAGAAATCACCGCCGCGAGTCTCGCGGGCCTTCAGTGCCTGCCCGGTGTTCGGGTCCAGTGTTGCGTCGCCGAAGCCCCCTCGACGGCCACGGCTGGGGTCGGCCAGCTCCGGCGGCAGCCGCCAGAACATCTGCATGGCCGGGTTGCGCGGTTGTGGCAGGGTGACGAACCAGTTCTCGGCCTGCGCGGCGTTGGCCTGCAGGTAGTCCACGGCACGCTGCGCGGCCACATCGATGCTGACGTTGCTGGAGGGCAGTTCCGGGCGCATCCAGCGGCTGATTTCCTCGCGGTAGTAGCTGGCCGTGCCGGCCATGAAGATCAGCAACAGCAGCCAGCCGACCAGCAGGCCGGTCCAGGTGTGCAGCCAGGCCATCGACTGGCGGAATCCGTTCTTCATGCCCAGGCCCCCAGCATGCGCGCGATGACTGCCATCAGCAGGGTGGGGGCGAGGATGCCGACCCACGCACGCAGCGCACTGCGGGTGGCGAACGCCCACAGCGCCGCGCAGGCGGCCACCAGAATGGCCAGCAGCATGCCGGTCAGCACGGTCTGGCCACGTGCGCCGGGCAGCGCCACCGCGCAGAATACGCTGGTCACGGAAGCCAGCGCGTAGCCGCCGAAGATCGCCGCCAGCGAGCGTGACAGCACGCCCCAGCGCGGGTTGGAGAAGAAGGTGCGGGGGCTGGCGGTTGCGGGCGAGCGGTCCACGGCGTTCCTGCAGGTTTCAGTGAAAAGGAACCGGCGCACCGCAGCGCGCCGGGGTTGGCCATCCGTGGCCGGGCACCGGTCGCAGAACCGGTGCCATCCATCGAGGGTCAGAGCTTCCAGCGCAGTGTCACGGTGACATTGCGTGGTTCGCCCCAGTACACGCCGTTGTAGAAACCGACGTTGTTGAAGTACTTCTTGTCCAGCAGGTTGTTGATGTTCAGCTGCGCGCTGAAGTTCTCGTTGAAGCGATAGCCGCCGGCCAGGTTCAGCAGGTAGAAGGCGTCCTGGGTGATGTTGGCCTTGCTGCGATCCGCCTTGGTGCTGGTGTTCCAGATGCGGCTCTGCCAGGTCACGCCGCCACCCAGCCAGAAGCGGCCATCGATACCACCGGGGCGCCAGCTGGTGTTGAGGCGGAAGGTATCCTGCGGGGTCGTGGTCCGCTGCAGCACGCCATCCTTGTTGCGGATGACGGTGTGGGCGAAGCCTGCCGAGACGTTCCACTGCTCGCCGATGCTGCCCTGGGTTTCGATTTCCCAGCCCTTGACCTTGTTGCCCTTGCCGGTGGAGCGGTAGGCCTGCTCACCGCCGGGCAGCGAGTTGACCGGTACCGAATCATCCTTCTCGGCGACGTTGTCCTGCTTGCCCTCGAATACGGCGGCGGAGGCATTGAGCAGGCCGCCGAAGAACTCGGCTTTGACGCCAGCTTCGTACATGTTGCCGACTACCGGTTCCAGGAAGTTGCCGTTGCGGTCGCGGTTGCTCTGCGGCTTGAAGATATCGGTGTAGCTGACGTAGGCGCTGAAAATCGAGTTGAAGTCGTAGATCAGGCCGGCATACGGGGTGAGCATATCGTCGGGCTTGTAGCCGTTGCGCCTGGTGCCATTGCGGTTGCCGGTGGCGTCGTAGGAATAGTCCCACTTGCGGGTTTCCCAGCTGCCGTAGCGTGCGCCGATTACGGCCAGCAGCGGATCGGCAAGTCGCAGGCGCGCGGCGAGGTAGGCGGCGCGCTGGCGCAGCTCATCCTGTGATGACAGGCGGCCGAGACGGGTGACCGGCAATACCGGGACGTTGCCGGTCCAGTGCCGCCAGTCAGGCACCTTCGCATAGGCCGTGTCGTAGTTGAAATCCATTGCTTCCGATTCGCCCTTGCGAACCGATTGGCCCAGGCCGAACACAAGCTCATGCTCGCGACCGAACAGCTTGAACGGCCCCCCCACGTTGACGTCGAACACGTCCATCGTGCTGTGCTGGTTGAAGTGCGAGATGTAGGCCGTTATGCCGGTGCCGTCCGCGCTCGGATTGCCGGCCGCACCGTACCAGACGCTGCCGTCGGTATCGCGCACCGCATGGCTGACGTTGCCCTTCACCGACCAGCCGTCGCCCAGTTGCTGTTCCAGCCGCGCGAAGGTGGTCTTCTCCACGATCGGCCAGCTGCTCCACGACGCGGACAGGTTGGTCGAGCGCGGCAGGTTGGCCGGCGTGCCGTCTTCCCCCCAATAGGGCACTACACCCCAGGTCACGCCGGTGCTGCGGGGTGACTGGTATTCATAGCCCACTTCGAACAGCGTGCTATCGCTCAGATCGGCCTGGACGATGCCATAGAACACGTCCTTGTCCAGTGCGTAGACGTCGCGGAACGAATCACTCTGCTGCTTGGCGGCCACGATGCGTGCACGGATGCGGCCGTCCCAGGCGATGGGGCCGCCAAGGTCGGCTTCCAGGCGCCGGTTGCTCCAGCGGCCGAGGGTCAGGTTGGCACCCATCTGGAAGGTGTCGGTCGGACGCTTGCGGATCATGCTGATGGTGCCGGACGGATCGCCCGCGCCGGTGGTCAGGCCGGTGGCACCGCGGATCACTTCGATACGCTCGTAGATGACGTTGTCGGTGTTGGTCTTGACCGAGCCTCCGAACGTATTGAGCATGCCATCGACCTGGAAGTTTTCGATGGTGTAGCCACGCGAAACATAGTTGATGCGCTCGCTGTCGGTGACCGACACGCTGACGCCGGTGACCTGGCCCATCACGTCCGACAACGAGAACAGGCCCATGTCATCCAGGCGCTGGCGGGTCACCACCGTCACCGATTGCGGAGTCTCGCGTAGTGACAGGTCGAGCTTGGTCGCGCTGCGCGCCCCCTTCACCGTATAGCTGTTGGGAATCTCGCCATCGGCGGTCACCTTCACTGTATCCAGCGTGCGTGCGGAAGGATCGGCAGTGCCGTCGGCGTGGGCCAGCGGGGCGATCATCAGTGCGGTCACGGCCAGGGCCAGCAGAGTGGGACGAGGGTGGTTCAGCGGCATTGCCATCAGTGCGATTCCATGCAGGACGAAACAAGCGATGGAATGCGCAGACGCAGCAGCCGTGCGCTCCGCGCACGTCGCCCAGCAGGTCCCATCGACGGTGCGCCACCCGTGTAATGCGGGCGACCCGGTAGTCGGGGGATGTACACGGGCGAAGGGGCGGGTGGGTGCGTGCTTCCGTGCCCCGCTTGGCTAAGCGTACAACCGATCGGCAAATGATAGGCATTCGCATTTCGTTAATCAAGCGTGACGAATTCCGTCTCCACGCAGGACGTGGATCGACTACCGCATGGGCGCCTAGAACCTGAACACCACCGTCGCTGCATGCAGCAGCAGGCCGATCAGGCCGCCCACCAGGGTGCCGTTGAAGCGGATGAACTGCAGGTCGCGGCCCACGCTCAGTTCCAGCTGTTCGACCAGATGCCGCTCGTCCCAGCTCTTCACGGTCTGCGCGATATGCGTGGTCACGCCCTCGCGCAAGCGCCCGGTCAGCCGCTGTGCGCCTTCCAGCAGATGCTGGTTGAGCGCCTCGCGCAGGGCCGGGTCGGCCTGCAGGCTGCTGCCCAGCGAGGCGAGGCTGCGCTGCAGGTGGCCGACCAGCGCCGAGTCCTCGCGCTGCAGGTCGCTGCGCAGGCTGGCGTGGATGCGCGCCCACAGACCCTGCACGTAGTCCTGCAGAGCGGGGTGGTCGATCATTTCCTGCTTGAGCTGCTCGATGCGCTCGGCCAGCGCCGGGTCCTCGCGCAGGCGCTGCACGTAGTTCTGCAGCCAGCTCTCGTAGTCCTGGCGCAGCGGATGCTGCGGCTCGGCCAGCACCTGCTGCAGTTCTTCCAGCACCGCACGCGCCAGGCGCTCGGCCAGGCTGTCGCCGATCTCGTCGATCGGCTTGACCCAGTTCACCGTGCTCGACAATGTCGGCCATTCGCGCTGGATGTAGCGCACGATCAGCTGCGAGGCGCGCTCCTTCACTTCCGGCTGCTCCAGCCAGCGTCCCAAGCGCTGCAGGCCCTCGTCCAGCACGCGCTGGTGGCGCCCATCGGCGGTCAGCAGGGCCAGCAGCTCACCGGCGGTGGCGGCGGCATTCCACTGCCGCAGTTGCTGCACCACGAAGGCGTGCAGCTGCCGGCGCACCGCGGTTTCGTCGAAGAAGTCCAGTGCCTGCAAGGCCCAGCCGCGGGCCATGTCGGCCAGCATCCGTGAGCGCGCCGGATCGGCCAGCCAACTGCCGAGGCGGCTGGCCGGATCGAACACCTGCAGCTTGGCCAGCAGCACACCCGGCTCCAGGAACTGGTCGCGCACGAACAGGGCCAGGCTGTCGCCGATGCGTTCCTTGCTGCGTGGGATGATTGCCGTATGCGGGATCGGCAGGCCCATCGGCCGCCGGAACAGCGCGACGACCGCGAACCAGTCGGCCAGTGCGCCCACGGCCGCTGCTTCGCAGAAGGCCGAAACCCACGCCCAGATGCCGCGCTCGCCTTGCCAGTGGCTGATCGCGAAACCGGCCAGCATCAACAGCAGCAGTCCCAGCGCGAGGGCTTTCAGGCGCCGCAGCTGTGCGCGGCGCGGATCGTTGGCAGACGTCATGCCGGAAGTCTAACCGGCACGGCATGAGCATCTGGTAGTGCCGGCCGCTGGCCGGCATCCGCAACGCACCCGGAACGTTCATGGGGTTGCCGGCCAGCGGCCGGCACTACCCGTTGGTTCAGAGCGCTTCGAGCTGCTTGCGCAACGCCGCCAGCTGCGCGCGCAGGGTGTCGTTCTCGCGGGTCAGCGCGACCACGCGGCGGCGCAGCGCCGGGGCATCCTCGCCCAGCTGCTCCAGTGCCGACAGCACCTCGGCGTCGCGGCTGGCGATCTGCTCTTCGTCCGCTTCCTCGAAGTCCATCTCGGCTGCTTCCGGCTTCGGTGCACGCGGCTTGCGCTTGGACTCGCGCACGCGCTTGGCGGCCTGCTTCAGCTCATCCTTGCCACCGGCGGCAGCGGCGCGCTGCTCGTCTTCCGGCAGGTCGGCCACGGCAGCAGCAGCGCTGATCGAGATCACGCCGGCCTTCACCGCTTCCACCACCTCGGCCGCGGCCTGGGCGTGGATGCGTTCGATCATGCCGACCTGGCTGGTGCTCAGCTTGGCCTCGCGGGCCAGCTCGGCGCGGCTGATCTTCGGTGCCGGCTCCCACGGCGGGCTGTCCTCACCCGCGTCCTCGATGGCTTCGGCGGTGCCGTCGCTCTCGCGTTGCAGCTGCGCCTGCTCGATCTGCTTGCGGGCGGCCAGGATGTCGCGCTTGCGCAGCGCCAGCACGCCGCGCTGGAAGTCGGACACGCTGCGGCGGCCCAGGTGCTGCTCGATCATCCACAGATGCACGTCTTCCATGCTCTGGAAGCGGGTGTTCTGCACGGTATTGAAGGGCAGGCCATGCTTCTGGCAGATGCCGAAACGGTTGTGGCCATCGACCAGCACATCACCCCACAGCACCAGCGCATCGCGGCAGCCTTCGGCCAGGATGCTGCGCTCCAGCGCGTCATGTTCGTCCGCGGTCAGCGGGTCGATGTAGGCCTTGAGTTCTTCTTTGACGACGATATCCATGGGCACGGCAGCGAGCAGGAGCGGAACCGCGCATTGTACCCGCTCGCCACCGCCGGCCCGGGCTCAGGCGGTGGCCCGGATCATCTCGCCCAGGATGCTGGTGATCTGGTCGATCTGCGCCTTGTCCACGATCAGTGGTGGCGACAGCGCGATGATGTCGCCGGTACAGCGCACCAGCAGCCGGCCGTCCTGGAAGCAGCGCCGGAACACCTCGTAGCCACGGCTGCCGGGGGCATCGCGGCGCGGCGCCAGCTCGACCGCGCCGACCAGCCCGAAGTTGCGGATGTCGATCACGTTGGGCAGGCCCTGCAGCGCATGCAGCCGTTCCTGCCAGTATTCGCCCAGCTCGATGGCACGCTCGAACAAGCGCTCCTCGGTATAGACGTCCAGCGTGGCCAGCGCCGCCGCACAGGCCAGCGGATGCCCCGAGTAGGTATAGCCGTGGAACAGCTCGATGGCCTGTGGCGGTGCCTGCATCAGGGTTGCATGCACGGCGTCGCTGGCCAGCACGCCACCCAGCGGCACCGCGCCGTTGCTGACCGCCTTGGCGAAGGTCAGCAGGTCCGGGGTGACCCCGAAGCGCTGCGCGGCGAAGGGCATGCCGACCCGGCCGAAACCGGTGATGACCTCGTCGAACACCAGCAGGATGCCGTGGTGGTCGCACAGCTCGCGCAGGCGCTGGAGGTAGCCGGGCGCGGGCAGGATCACCCCGGCCGAACCGGCAATGGGCTCGACGAACACCGCCGCGATGGTCGAGGCATCGTGCAGCGCGATCAGCCGTTCCAGGTCGTCGGCCAGCTCCGCGCCCTGGCGTGGCAGGCCCTTGCTGAACGCATTGCGCGGCAGGTCCAGGGTATGCCGCAGGTAGTCCACGCCGCCCAGCTGCAGGCCGAACGCCCTGCGGTTGTTGGGCAGCCCACCCAGCGCCATGCCGCCGAAACCGACCCCGTGGTAAGCCTTCTCGCGGCTGATGAAGCGGGTGCGCTGGCCCTCGCCACGCTGGCGGTGATAGGCCAGCGCGATCTTCATCGCGGTATCCACCGCCTCGGAGCCGGAGCTGGTGAAGAACACATGGTTGAGCGGGGCAGGCGCCAGTGCGGCCAGCCGCTGCGCCAGTGCGAAGGCCGGCGGCGAGCCCATCTGGAAGGCCGGCGAATAGTCGAGGGTGCGTGCCTGCTCGACGATGGCCTCGACGATGCGTGGGCGGGCGTGGCCGGCGTTGCAGCACCACAGGCCGGCGGTGCCGTCGAGGATCTGGCGGCCGTCGACGTCCTCGTAGTGCATGCCTTCGGCGCGTACCAGCATGCGCGGCGCGGCCTTGTACTGGCGGTTGGCGGTGAACGGCATCCAGTACGCGTCCAGTGACTCGGGACGCTGGGTGGCCAGGTCGTGCAGATCGCTTTCGGGACGCTTCATGCCAGCTCCATCGGGTCCGATGCGACGAATGTAGCGCAGCCGCGTCACGGTGGAGTCGCGGCGGTCCCGGTATAACCAAAGCTCGTTGACCGCTGGAGCTTCCCATGGCCGATTTCCCCGACCGCAGCCACTGGCAGGCGCTGTCCCTTCAGCTCTCGATGCCGGGCCAGGCCTTCATCGATGGCCGTTATGTCGATGCCGCCAGCGGCGCCCGCTTCGACTGCATCAGCCCGATCGATGGTCGCGTGCTGGGCGCGGTTGCCGACTGCGACGCGCAGGATGTCGAACGCGCGGTACTGGCCGCGCGGCGCAGCTTCGAGGCGGGCCACTGGTCGCAGGCGAGCCCGGCGCATCGCAAGCGCGTGTTGCTGGCGCTGGCCGCGCTGGTGGAAGCGTACGTCGATGAACTGGCGCTGCTGGAAACCCTGGACATGGGCAAGCCGGTCCGTGACGCACGCCGTATCGACCTGCCCGGTGTGGTGCGCTGCCTGACCTGGACCGCCGAAGCGGTGGACAAACTGTATGGCGAGATCGCGCCGACTGGCCCGCACGAACTCGGACTGGTCACCCGCGAAGCCGCTGGCGTGGTGGCGGCCATCGTGCCGTGGAATTTCCCGTTGCTGATGGCCTGTTGGAAGATCGCGCCGGCGCTGGCGATGGGCAACTCGGTGGTGCTCAAGCCTTCGGAGCGGTCGCCGCTGAGTGCGCTGCGGCTGGCGGCGCTGGCCGCCGAGGCGGGCCTGCCGGAGGGCGTGCTGAACGTGCTGCCGGGCCATGGCGCGCGCGTTGGCGAACCGCTGGCCCTGCACATGGACGTGGATGTGTTGGCGTTCACCGGTTCCACTGCCACCGGCGCGAAGCTGCTGGAGTATTCCGGGCGATCCAACCTCAAGCGGGTCTGGCTGGAATGCGGCGGCAAGAGCCCGCACGTGGTGTTCGCCGACGCTCCCGATCTGGACGCGGCGGCCAAGGCCGTGGCGCAGGGCATCTTCTTCAACCAGGGCGAAGTCTGTACCGCCGGGTCGCGCTTGCTGGTGCAGCGCTCGATCCGTGAGGATTTCGTGCACCAGGTAGTTGCTTATGGCCAGCACATGCAGCCGCAGCATCCGCTGGACGCCGACGCGCCGATGGGCGCGCTGGTGGACGCCGCGCATCTGGACAAGGTGATGCGGGATATCGCACGCGCCGAAGCTGAAGGTGCCCGCCTGCTGCTGGGCGGGCATCGTGCCGAGGTGGAGGCGGGTGGCAGCTATGTGCAGCCGACGGTGTTCGACCAGGTGCGCCCGGAGCAGGCCTTGGCACGCGAGGAAGTGTTCGGGCCGGTGCTGGCGGTGCTCGGTTTCGACGACGAGGCAGAAGCCGTGCGCGTGGCCAACGACAGCCGCTACGGGCTGGCCGCCGGTCTGTGGACGCGCGATCTGGGCCGTGCCCACCGCGTCGCGCGCCAGCTGCGCGCCGGCAGCGTCTGGGTGAACGGCTGGGATGGCGGCGACATGACCGCACCGTTCGGCGGCTACAAGCAGTCCGGCAACGGCCGCGACAAGTCACTGCACGCCTTCGACAAGTACAGCGAGATCAAGGCCACCTGGATCCAGTTGTAACGACGTGGCTGCTTGACCGCTGTTCGCTCTTTGTAGAGTCGAGCCATGCTCGACTGCTTTTCGTTCTTCGGTAGAGCCGAGCCATGCTCGGCTGCATCTCGCGAAGAGCAGTCGAGCATGGCTCGACTCTACATAAAGCATATAGCTGTCGAGCTACCGGCAGCGGGCACTCACCTGCAGCACTGCCGCACGCAGCATGTCGCGGTCGGCTTCTTCGACGGCATTCTGGAAGTAATCCATGTCCTGCCGGCCCAGCTCGCAGGGGTCGACGATGTATCCCGGTGGCCACAAACCCAGCAGTTGCGCTACGCCATGCACGATCTGCTCCGGCGTCATCTGCCGGCGGATCCGGAAGTAATTGCGGCGCGGCGCGAATGCCGGGTGTATCTCGCGGCGACCAATAAGGCGCGGAGCGACACCCGCAGCGCTGATGCCGTCGCCACCGTCGATGCTGCCCGCCGGGAGGCCCAGGATCAGCGGCGCCGCAACGGCCGTTTCCCCTGCGGCTGGTAGGGTGGAATCTGTCTGGGCAGCCGGGGCAGGACGTGGCATCGCCGAAGCGGCCGGACGCGTCACCTGTGCGGAGCGCAGGGTAGGCTGTAGAGGCGCCAGCGTCGGCGGTTCCGGTGGCAGCCAGCGCAGCGAGATCCTTGCGCCTTCGTCGCTGCGCAGCGTCATCCTACCGCTGCCCAGCAGCCACACTGCCATCAACCCATGCACCAGCAGCACCACCAGCCATGCCGCCATGCGCGGCAGCTTCGGCGAATCGGACCACGACAGCGCGACTGCAGTCATCGGCAAAGCATCCATGCAGGGACCGGTGGCGCAGCCTAGCGGGTGGCCCGAAAAATTCCGTTGGCATCGGTGTCGGCTGAAACCATCGCCCCGTGCGGCCACCGGCCCGTGGCAGAATCGGGCGATCCGCCGTTACCCGTGTTGCCGATGTCGACGATCACCGCTGCCGCGCCGTCCGTGAATTCCCCCAGTCGAGTCCTGCTGGCCAGCCTGATCGGCACCACCATCGAGTTCTTCGATTTCTACATCTACGCCACGGCCGCGGTGCTGGTGTTCCCACACCTGTTCTTCCCGGACAGCAGCGAACAGGCGGCGCTGCTGCAGTCACTGGCGACCTTCGCGGTCGCGTTCATCGCGCGTCCGGTGGGCTCGGCAGTGTTCGGCCACTTCGGTGACCGTATCGGCCGCAAGGCCACGCTGGTGGCCGCGCTGCTGACCATGGGCCTGTCCACGGTGCTGATCGGTTTGCTGCCAACCCACGCGCAGATTGGCCTGTGGGCCCCCGCGCTGTTGGCGCTGTGCCGCTTCGGCCAGGGCCTGGGGTTGGGCGGCGAGTGGGGTGGGGCAGTGCTGCTGGCCACCGAGAACGCACCGCCGGGCAAGCGCGCCTGGTACGGCATGTTCCCGCAGCTGGGTGCGCCGCTCGGCTTCCTGCTGTCGGCCGGCATTTTCCTGGTGCTCGGCCGCTGCCTGAGCCAGGACGACTTCCTGCAGTGGGGCTGGCGTATCCCGTTTGTGGCCAGCGCACTGCTGGTCGGCCTCGGCCTGTGGGTGCGCCTGAACATCCACGAGACGCCCGATTTCAAGAAGGCGCTGGAGCGCAAGGCGCCGGTGCGGCTGCCGATGTGGACGGTGCTGCGTGACCATCCGGTACCGATGCTGCTGGGTACCCTGGGCGCGTTCGCCACCTTTGTGCTGTTCTACCTGATGACGGTGTTCAGCCTCGGCCACGGCACCGCGGTGCTGGGCTACAGCCGCGAGCAGTTCCTGCTGATGCAGATGGCCGGCATGCTGTTCTTCGCGCTGGGCATCCCGCTGTCGGCGCGCTATGGCGATCGTTGGGGCACGCGACGCACGATGATCGTCGCCAGCGTACTGATCGTCGGTTTCGGTGTGCTGTTCGCGCCGCTGTTCCAGCCGCACAGCCCGTGGCTGGTCACTGGCTTCCTGTGCCTGGGCCTGTTCCTGATGGGGCTGACCTACGGCCCCTGTGGCACCTTCCTGGCCGAGATCTATCCGGTGGAGGTGCGCTACACCGGCGCGTCGCTGTCTTTCAACCTGGCCGGCATCCTTGGCGCGGCACCGGCGCCGTACCTGGCCACCTGGCTGGCCGAACGCTTCGGCCTGGTCGCGGTGGGTTACTACCTGTGCCTGACTGCGGTGGCGACCCTGTGCGCGCTGGTGGCACTGCACCGGCGCGCCCTGAGGCTCAACCAAAGAAGCGCTTGAGCGTACGCCCCAGCCAACCGCCCCCTTGGTGCTCGCGGGCGAACTGGTTCAGGTGCGCCTTGACCTGTTCGGCATAGGCCTGGTCATCACCGCGGATGTGATTGAACAGCCAGCGTGAGAGCATGGTGCGCAGTTCGTCGCTGATGTCCTCGCCGGCCTGGAAGCGCATGCGGTATTCCGATACCCGCTTGATGAAGACCTCATGCACGCGCTTGTGCGCGGCACAGAACGGGTAGCCCGCTTCTTCCATCAACTCTTCTTCGAACGCGAAGTGCGACATGGTGTAGTCCACGACCTCGTCGATCACTTCACCCACCGCCGCACGCTGCATGCTGGCCTGGGCCACGTGCAGGTGGTTGAGCATCTCGATGATGCGGCGGTGTTGTTGGTCGATCACATCGATGCCGATGTTCAGATCGTCCTGCCAGACCAGTAGTGCCATCCCCGGCTCCCCTTCATGCGTATGTCGGGGCCGACTGTAGAGCCGCCGCGCGGGTGCGGCGTTGATCTGGATCAAAGCGGCCCGGTCAGGGCAGGGCGGGCTCGCGCGGGCGCAGCGGGCTGGCCACCGTGGTGCAGCTGACCCGGTTGCGGCCACCGGCCTTGGCCAGGTACAGCTGGCGGTCGGCCTCGGAGATCAGCCGGTGCAGCGCATCACGCTGCGGGCGCAGGCAGCACAGGCCGATGCTGACCGTCATGCGAAGCGTCGCGGTGCCAATGTCCACTTCCAGCGCGGCGATGCGCTGGCGCAGCTCCTCGAAGTACTGCAGTGCCTCGTCCTGTTCCATGTCCGGCACCAGCAGGCAGAACTCCTCGCCACCGAAGCGTGCGATCAGGTCCTGGCTGCGTGCATGCGCGGCCACCGCACCGGCCACCGCGCGCAGCGCATCATCGCCGGCCTCGTGGCCGTGAGTGTCGTTGATGTGCTTGAAGTGATCGATGTCGATCATCGCCACCGCCACGCACTGGCCATGCAGCTGCAGCTGCGGCAACTGGCGCTGGCTCTGTTCCAGGAAGCAGCGGCGGTTGGGCAGGCCGGTGAGGAAGTCGCGGGTGGCCAGGTCCTGCAGGGTGCCGATCAGTTCCAGCTGGTCCACGTTCTGCGAGACACGGCAGAAGAATTCCTCGCGCGAGAATGGCTTGCGCAGGAAGTCATTGGCACCGTTCTTCAGGAAGCGCGGGATCAGCGATGCGTCGGTGTTGCCGGAGATGCCGATCACCGCCACCTTGTCGCGTGAGCGCAGGGTGCGCAGGCGGCGGGTGAATTCCACGCCCTGCATGCCGGGCATTTCCTGGTCGACCACCGCCAGGCGGATCGCCGGATGCGCCTCGATCGCGGCCAGGCCCTCGTTGCCATCGGCCGCTTCGTGCACCTCATGGCCATACATGCGCAGCAGGGCGGCGGCATAGCCGCGCGCGGACGGGGAATCGTCCACCACCAGCGCCGCGATGCGGCGGTTGCGTTCCAGCCGCTGCACCAGCCACACCAGGTAGTCGATGCTGCCGGGGGTATTCTTCAGTACGTAGTCGATGATCTGCTGCTGCAGCACGCGCTTGCGCAGGTCCTCGTCGTACACGCCGCTGACCACCACGGTCGGCAGGTCGCGCTTGAGGAAGAACTCGACCACCGCATCGCGGTCGCCGTCGGCCAGCACCAACCCGGTCAGCACCAGGAACCAGCCGCCACCCTCGCTCAGCAGGCGATCGGCCTCGGCCAGGGTGGAGGCGATCACCACCGGCAGTTCCAGGCGCTGCTCGATGGCTTCGCGCAGCATGCCGGTAAAGGCACGGGAATTTTCGACCAGCAGGATTCGCTGTGGCAGCGGATCGGCCAGGTCGCCATCGACGGCGGCCTGCGGCAGGACGGGCATGATGCGGTGGCTCACGAAGGAGGGCTCGGCACGGATAGCGGCGGTTTCGGGTGTAACTTTAGCGGCGAACGTTGCGCGCCGGGCCAGATCCCGTGTCAGGCCGCCGCTGGCGAGGTGTGGGTGATCGATTCATGCAGGACCAGTCGCAGGCGATTGCCCCGGCAGTGGACCGTTCCGCCGTAGGCAAGCATCCGTCCGGCCAGACGCTCGACGGCCTGGTCGGTGGTGCGTGCCGATAGCGTGCAACCACGGTCGAGCAGGCTCACGATAGCAACGATGCCGCGACGTCCGCTCGCCTGGCCACTTCGGGCACGCACGCAGACCTGCCCAGTCTCCAGCTCCAGCAGCAGTGACACCGCCTCGATCAAGGAGCGGTAGATGGCCAGTTGCAGATCCACAGTCAGCAGGCAGGGGTTACCCGCCAGCCTGGGCGGAATGACGCGATGCGTGTTGTTCCAGATCTCGCATGCGCCGCCTGCTTGCAGCGCGATGTACAACCCGACCTGTTCCAATCCAGTGGGGTAGACCATGCTGGCCTGCTCGCGGAACAGACGTGAGTGCACGGATGACGCGTGTTGCAGGCTGTTCGCCACGGCATGATGGCCCTGCGATTTGAGCCAGCTGACCATTTCAACGAGCGAGCTGTCCATGCCGTCGCCCAGACGCTTCAGATGGGCGGCCCGTTCACGCAGCTCACGTTCGCTGGTCTGGTGAGAACTGCGTGTCAGGCGCAGCGTCGTTTCCTCGGCCAGACCGCGGGATCGGGCGCGCTGATGGTGATAGCTGATGCTGGAACCGAGCGCAAGCAGCGCGACACTCATCACCGCCATGTTCTGTTGGGTGGAAAACGTGCCCAGATCAAACGAGGCCGGCAGGCCGGTGCTGGGGGTGGCGAAATGAAGTGGAAGGTTCAACAGTGGAATCGCGATGGCAGCGCCACGCCATCCATGCATGAAGGTCAGGGTGATGGCTGGGAGTGCCGCCAATAGCACAAGGTGGGTACGGGTCGAATGGGCATCAGTCGAAATCAGCTGCATGCACAGCCCCAGGGCCAGCATCAGAGCAATGGCCACGAGGGATGGAACGAGCAACCTCTTCTGCCATGGAGAACCGGAGCGCCGCCGGGCCCAAAGAAGGGCCAGGGGGGCCATGGTAATGATCGCGGCAAAATGACCAAATACGACTCTTTCGGCAGCATCCAGCAGGGTGTCCGGGGGAGGAACTGGCCACAGGAGGCGAGAAAGGCTCAGGTTGAGGCCGGTAACCGCAACCGCTGCCGAGATTGAAAGGGACAGCAGCCAGAATCCGGTGGCTGCCTCGGATATGGTTTTTCTCAGATGGAGGTGAACTACCAGCATCGCCATCGGCATCAGCAGCGTGGACGCCAGGATGACCCATTCCAGACCGTATTCGTCGATCGTAGGGATGCGCAGATATGCGAAGTAGCCCAATTCTCCCAGCAATACATAAGGCCATCGGCGTTGTGGAACGATCAAAAGCGCTGCCACGCGGATACCAGCGGGAAGGAAAAACTGGTCCAGGGAAAACTGTCGGGCGGAAACGCAGGCAATAGCGTACGCGGCAGCCAAGAGAAGCCCGGCCGGGTGCACTGGAATGCCGGCTAGTGCCATGTTCTTCACGGCGCTCCATCTCGGATGGGCTGGTACGCGAGCAACGCTCACATTCCCTCGGGGCGGTAACGGTCCAGCGGCGAAAGTAGCGGTACTTCGCGGGGTGTGCAACGGTACTGGCAGAAACTCCGCCGTTGTCCGTATCCACGTAGGGCGAGTGATGCGAACGGCGGGGTTGTGAGCGGCGCAAGTATGCTGACAGGTAAGCGTGCCCTGAGATTGTTCACGTCGCCAGGGGGGCACTCAGGGGATATTGCACTATCTGCCAAGGCCGCGCCTGTGTTGCCTTGATGTTGTCCACCTTTCAATCATGGAGATGCCTGTGAGATTTTCCCGGTTGTCGAAGTTGAGCGCCGCTGCTGCGCTGCTGGTCGTTCCTGCGCTGTCGTTTGCCTGCTGTCCGGGCGGAGGGCAGGGTGTACCACTGGCAACGGCTGGGTTGGGTGAGAGCCAGCCTGCGGCGCTTGATCTGAGTTCAGATCCCGCATGGCTTGTCTACGCATTCGAGCGGGATGGAGTGTCGTACTACCAGGTCAATGATCTGACCGGCCAGGTCAATCTGATCGTTGCCAACATCGAATCGACGTTCTGGGCATTGCCGGCCGGCAAGACCGTAGCTCGCGTGTCGTTGCCGTCCAAGCCTTTGGCGATACCGAAGAATGCTCGCCGCAGCGTTGTCTTCCGCGGGCCTGATTTTTCTCTGGTCGTCTATGGAGAGGGGCGTGGGGCAGTCTGGTCCGTCGAGCGCGAGGTCAGTAACAAATGAGGGGCTGAGTACAGGTGGCCTGCCTGTGGCTTGCTTCGCAGAGGGAGGAAACACTTCTGCGGGGGCGAGCCACAGGCGTCGCCTGGGCTATCGATCGTCCGCCTGCGATCACTGGCGCGCGGGCGTCTCGCAAATGTCGTTTCGCTTGTATGGAAGTGTTCCGCGCTCGGCCTCGCCTGCAGTGTCCAGCAACACCATGGTGATGCGGTGGCCCCGGCATTGCACGCGTCCGGAATAGGCGTGCACGCGTGCAGAGAGTCGATCAATGGCGCTTTCCATGGTTCGCGAGGCGAGTGTGCGATGTCGGTCCAGCAGCGCGACCCTCAGCACGATACCGTGCATGCCTCTATAGCGACCGCAGCGAGCACTGATCTGGATCTGGCCGGATTCGTCCTTCAGGAAAAGGGATACCGCTTCGGCAAAGGTGCGATACGCGGCAAGCTGCAGGCCCATGCTCAGCTGGCATGGATCCCCGCCAAGTATCGGACGGACGATGCGATGGCTGGCGTTCCAGGTTTCGCTGAGTCCCCCGGCACGCAAGGCGACATAGAGGCCTGCATGCTCGAGCTCCGTGGGATAGACCATACTGGTCAGTTCACGGAATCGTCGTGAGCGTTGCGAGAAGGTGCGGAGCAGATCAGACGCAGGAACTTCATGGCCATCGGCCTTGAGTTGTTGCACGGTCTCTCCCAGAGCCTCTTCGATGTCATCTGCAATCTGGCGCAGGCCCAGCGCGCGTTCGCGCAGGTCCTGCTCGTTGGCAAGATGCGCCGAGCGCGAGAGTGCATTGACCCGCGATGCTGACATCGCTACAGGTGTGCGCTGATTGTAATGATGGGTGATGCGCGGTCCCAGCGCGATAAGCGCTGTACTAGTGATGGCAATGATCTGCTGGGTGAAGAAAGTGGTCTCGTCGAATGACCCGGGCAGACCCGTGGTTGGCATGGTCTGGCTGAGGATGATGTTCATCAGCGGAACACCCACAGCGGCTCCTCGCCAACCGTGCATGCAAGTCAGTGCGATGACTGGCAGCACCAGCAACAACTGCAGCGTTGCTCGTGCCGAGTGATCCTCCGTGCTGACCTGGAGCAGCAGGGCGCCCAGCATGCCCAGCGAAGTGAGGGCTGCGATGGTCGGTCGGCGTCGCCAGGTCGTCCAGTCATAGCCGCTGTGTCGGCGTATCCAGAGCAGCGCCAGGGGCGCGACCGTAAGGATTGCAATGTAGTCGCTGAGCACGTAGAGCATCGCGTTCGTGTAGAACGGCATGCTCGGTGGAACTGGCCACAGCATGTGAATCAGACCGAGCTTGAGAGCAGTGGCCATCAGCGCAGCGGATGCCGCGATCGAAAGCAACCAGCTTTCGGTGGTGGAAGCAATCAGCTTGTGATGAAGATGAACGATCAGCGCCACTGCAGGTATGAGGCATGCGGATCCGAAAATGACCCAGGCCATTCCGTAATCTTCAATCATCGGATAGCGCATGTGGGCGAAGTAGGCATACTCGCCAAGGACCAGATAGGCCCACATTCGCTTCGGGGTCAGCAAGAGCGCCGCAACACGGATTCCAGCCGGAAGGAAGAACTGATCGACGGAAAGGTGCCAGGTGGTCCAGCACGCGACAGCGTAAAGTACCGCCAGCGCAAGGCCTGCCGGGCGGATACGGAAACTCAGCTCAAACCCATTTCTCAGCCACTTCAAACGCAAGCCTCCCCTGCTCGTCGAACACTATCGCTGTCCAGTCGATACATGACGCACTCCCTTCAGCGCGACAGTATCGATAGATTCAGATGGGCGCAATCTCACCCTTCCATCCGTGATGCGGACATACGAAAAGGAGACTTGGAGAATGTCACGACAACGTTGTGATATTCATCGCATTTTTCGCCGGGCTACCAAGAGTGGGGGGCTGTCCCGGGCGGCTGCAGACTGGCAGGTACACCGGTTCCCCAGATCGAGGCCTCTTCGCCCTGTGATGCATCGGCTGCTTCTACCAGCATCAACCTGATTCTCCTACGGCCACAATGCAGTGCACCACGATAGGCGGTTATTCGAGCAGATAATTGGGACGTTGCAAGATCGAGGGTTGCCGTTGACAGCGTCTGATGCGGATCCATCGCCGCAACCACAACGAGGATGCCGCGGTGACCGGCACGTTGCCCGCAGCGGGCCCGGACCATGAGCTGGCCTTTCTCGCTGCCCAGGAGGATCGAAACCGCTTCGACGATCGAGCGATAGGCTGCCAGCTGCAAACCGGGGCTGAGCTGACACGGGTCACCCATCAACCTGGGTTGCCCGATTCGATGCGTGGCATTCCACGCCTCACGCACTCCACCCGCCTGCAAGGCCACGTACAAGCCCAGCCGTTCCAGGGCGGCGGGATAGATCATGCTGGCCTGGGCCCGGAACAGGCGTGAATGCACCTCCGAGGTATGCCGCAGGCTGTCTGCGACAGCGTGATGGCCCTGTGCATGCAGCCAGTTCACCATTTCGTTCAGCGACAGGTCCATGCCATCGCCCAGCTGGCGCAGATGGGCCGCGCGCTCACGGAGGTCCATCTCGCTGGCCAGATGTGAATTCCGCGCAAGCTGCAGGGCCGCTCTGCCATCTTCCTCGCGCAACCGGTGCTGGTTCTGGAAGTGGGTGATGCGCGCGCCCAGCAACAGCAGGGCGATGCTGGCGATGGCCATGGCCTGCTGGGTAGCGAAGGTAGCCGGGTCGAATGCCGTCGGATGGTCGGCGGGGGTGCTGAGGCCAAGAATCATGTTCACGGCGGCGACACCGATGGCCGCACCGCGCCATCCCAGCAGGCAGGTCAGGGCGATCGCGGGAATAGGCAGGATCAACAACAACTGCAGCGAGCCAGGGGCGGTGATCGAGGGAGGTACCGGCGTCGCCTGCAGGCCAATGACCAGCATGGCTCCGAGGGCTCCGACGGTGGCCGCAACAGACCGGATCGTCCATTGTTCCTCGGCGCGGCGGATCCACAGCAGTGCCAGAGGTGCCAGGATCAGGATGCCGGTGAAGTCGCCCAGCGCATAGCGCAACACGTTGGTGATGAATGATGCGTTCTGCAACGGCTCCCAGAGCAGGTACGAGATTCCCAGGTTGAGCAGGCTGATGACCGTCGCGGCGCATACCGCAATGGAGATCACGCCGAGGATCGTGGTGCGCGCAAGCAGCTTCCGGTGCAGGCGCACGATCAGCATCACGGCGGGCATCAGGAACACCGAGGCCAGGATCACCCAGGTCAGGTTGTATTTGCTGATCAGGGGGATGCGCAGATGCGCGAAGTAGGCGTACTCACCAATCAGCAGGTAGGGCCAAAGACGGGGCGGGCACAACAGCAATGCGGCCACCCGCACGCCGGCAGGCAGGAAGAACTGGTCCAGTGACAGCTTGCGCGCACCCCAGCAGGCGAGGGCATAGAGCAGCGCCAGCGCCAGCCCTTCGGGGCTGACCCGTATCCTCACCAGCAGGCCGTCTTTCCACCACTGCATCCACGTGCTCCCCAGCTCCTGCGCCGATTATGTGGCTGGGAAGGCCCCGCTACCACAACGCATCCCGCAGCTTGTACCACGACATCGCCGCCACCAGCAGCGGCGTGCGCAGCAGCCGGCCACCGGGGAAGGGCGCATGCCGCAGGCGCTGGAACACGTCCAGACGCTCGCTCTGGCCGGCAATGGCGGCGGCGATCACCTCGCCGGCCAGCCCGGCGGCGGCCACCCCATGGCCGGAGAACCCCTGCGCGAAGTACAGGTTGCCGTCCAGCCGGCCCCAGTGCGGGGCGCGGTTGCGGGTGATGTCCACATAACCGCCCCAGACCTGGTCCAGGGCCACGTCGGCCAGCTGCGGGAACACCTGGTGCATGCGCCGCTGCATAACCCCACGCAGGCCCGGCGGTGGCAGCGCCGAATAACTGGCGCGGCCGCCGAACAGCAGCCGGTGGTCGTGGCTGAGGCGGAAGTAGTCCAGTGCCCATGCGGTGTCGGCCACGGCCATGTTGTTGCCGATCAGGGCCCGGGCGCGTTCAGCACCCAGCGGCTGGCTGGCGCCGATATAGGTGCCCACCGGCATGATCCGCCGTTCCAGCTCGGGCAGCAGGCCCTGCAGCCAGGCGTTGCCGGCCACCACCAGATGCGCAGCGCGCACACTGCCCTGAGCGGTATGCAGGGAAGGCTGTGGTCCGCGCTGCACGTGGGTCACCGCGGAGTTCTCGTGGATCACCACGCCGGCCGCGCGCGCCGCATCGGCCAGGCCGCGTGCATACGCCAGCGGTTGCAGGTGCGCGCTGAGCGGATCGAACATCGCGGCGCGGTAGCGCGGGCTGTCCAGCTGTGCGCGCAGGGCATCACGGTCCCACCATTGCATCGGGTAGTCGTAGTGGCGCTGCAGGTGCTCGCAGTTGGCCAGAAGTTCACGCTCATGCCGTTCGCGGATGGCGACGCTGGCATGGCCTTCCACCCAATGGCAGTCGATGCCGTGGCGATCGATGCGGGTGCGCATCGCCTGCACCGCGTCACGCGACCAGTCGAACAGGTGGCGCGCATCGTCGCGGCCGAGCTGGCGCTCCAGCTCGTCCACCTCGCAGCCATAGCCCACCAGCGCCTGGCCACCGTTGCGACCGGACGCGCCCCAACCGATCCGCTGCGCGTCCAGCACCACCACGCGCTGGCCACGCGTAGCCAGTTCCAGTGCTGCGGTCAGGCCGGTGTAGCCCGCGCCAAGCACTGCGACATCGGCCTGCACATTCCCCTGCAGCGAGGGCAGTGCGGGCGGCTCGGGCAAGCTGGCGGCGTACCAGCTGAGCGGGAAGGCGGCGCTCATCGCAGGCCTTTCGGGCGCAGTACGGACGGGCGGAGCGGGGGAGGGCGATCAGCGTTCACGCGCTTAGTTTCGCCGATGCGTGACGGCCATGGTGTGACGGCGACGACTTGCCGCGTTCGCCGGGCGACGGGTAACGTGTCGGCACGCCAAGGAGTTTTCCCATGCGCCGCCTGCCCTGGGTGGGCCTGCCCACCGACAGCACCGTGCTCGGCCATCACCGCTTCGCGGTGGCCGGCGAGAAGTACGTGCGCGCGCTGGCCGAGGCTGCCGAAGTGACCCCGGTTGTATTGCCGAGCCTGCAGCCTCCTTTGCCGGCTGGCGAATGGCTGCAGGGGCTCGATGGCCTGCTGTTGACCGGCGCGGTCAGCAACATCGAACCGCAGCACTACGAGGGCGGCCGCAGCTGGCCAGGCAATCCGCACGACCCGGCCCGCGATGCCAATGCCTTCGGGCTGCTGCGCGAAGCGCTGGCGTTGGACCTGCCGGTGCTGGCGATCTGCCGCGGCTTCCAGGAGCTGAACGTCGCGCTGGGTGGCAACCTGCATCCGCAGGTGCACGCGGTGCCTGGTCTGGCCGACCATCGCGAAGACCCGCAGGCGCCGGTGGAGGTGCAGTACGGGCCGGCCCACACGGTCACCCTGGCCGCTGATGGCTGGTTGGCGCGGTGGAGCGGCAGTGGCCGGACGCAGGTCAATTCGGTACACGGGCAGGGTATCGCTCGTCTGGCGCAGGGGCTGCAGGTCGAAGCCGTGGCCGATGATGGCCTGGTCGAGGCGGCACGCAGCCTGCACCATGATTTCGTGCTCGGCGTACAGTGGCACCCGGAGTGGCGTGTCATGGATTCGCCGTTCTATCACGCTATTTTCCGTGCGTTCGGCCAAGCTTGCCGGCAGCACCAACAGAACCGACTGGATTCCCGATGAGTTCCCGAACGCGCCCGCGCAAGACGGCTACGCCCCCCGCACCGCAGGAAAGCAGTCTGCTGCGTTGGCTGAAGGAGCGGCGCATCACCGAGGTCGAGTGCCTGGTGCCGGACATCACCGGCAACGCGCGCGGCAAGATCATTCCGGCTGACAAGTTCTCGCACGACTACGGCACGCGGCTGCCCGAGGGCATCTTCGCCACCACCGTCACCGGCGAATTCCCTGACGATTACTACGACCTGACCTCGCCGTCGGACTCGGACATGATGCTGCGCCCCGATCCGGACACCGTACGCATGGTGCCGTGGGCGGCCGATGCCACCGCGCAGATCATCCACGATTGCTACACCAAGAGCGGTGAGCCGCACGAGCTGGCACCGCGCAACGTGCTGCGCCGCGTGCTGGCGGCCTACGCCGAGCTGGGCCTGCGCCCGGTGGTGGCGCCGGAGCTGGAGTTCTTCCTGGTGCAGAAGAACACCGACCCGGACTTCCCGCTGCTGCCACCGGCCGGCCGCTCCGGGCGTCCGGAAACCGCGCGGCAGTCGTACTCGATCGATGCGGTCAACGAATTCGACCCGATCCTCGACCTGATGTACGACTACGCCGATGCGATGAAGCTGGACGTGGACACGCTGATCCACGAGTCCGGCGCGGCACAGCTGGAGGTCAACTTCACCCACGCCGATGCGATGGACCTGGCCGACCAGGTATTCCTGTTCAAGCGCACCATGCGCGAGGCGGCGATGCGCCACGGGGTGTATGCCACGTTCCTGGCCAAGCCGATGGAAAACGAGCCGGGCAGTGCCATGCACATCCACCAGAGCCTGGTGCGGGTGAGCGATGGCAGCAATGTGTTCGCCGGTGAGACCCATGCCGAAGGCGAGTTCAGCCCGGTGTTCGGCCACTACCTGGGCGGCCTGCAGAAGTACGTGCCGCAGGCGATGGCCTTCTTTGCGCCGAACGTGAATTCCTATCGCCGGCTGGTGTTCGGCGAGGTCTCGCCGAGCAACGTGCACTGGGGCTATGACAACCGCACCTGCGGGCTGCGCGTGCCGCTGGACACGCCGGAGAACATGCGCGTGGAAAGCCGTTTCGCCGGGTCTGACGCCAATCCCTATCTGGCGATGGCGGCGACCCTGGCCTGCGGCCTGCTGGGCATCCGCGAGCGGCTGGCACCGGATGCGCCGGTGACCGGCAGCGCCAAGGAACTGGGCTACAACCTGCCGCGCTCGCTGGGCGAAGCGCTGGACGGGCTGGAGCAGTGCAGCGAGCTGCAGGCGCTGCTGGGCGAGCGCTTCTGCCGCGCCTACATCTCGGTCAAGCGCAAGGAATATGAGACCTTCTTCCGCGTCATCAGCTCGTGGGAGCGCGAGTTCCTGCTGCTGAACGTCTGAGCATCTGGAATAGAAAAATCCGCCGCCGGGGGGTAGGCTGGCACCCGTCGCCGGCCCCGCCGGCCCCCCTTCCCGCATTCTGGAGCACCCGATGAAGCTGCGTATCCTCACGCTCGGCCTGGCCTCCGCCATGCTCGCCGCCTGCAGCGGTGGCAACGGCGGCGCGCAGGACAGCCAGGTCCTGAACGTCTACAACTACAGCGATTACATCGCCGAGGACACCATCCCGACCTTCGAGAAGGAGAGCGGCATCAAGGTGACCTACGATGTGTTCGACAGTGATGAGATGGTCGAGACCAAGCTGCTGGCCGGCAACAGCGGCTACGACGTGGTGGTGCCGACCCTGAACTTCTTCGGCCGCCAGATCCAGGCCGGCGTGTTCCTGCCGCTGGACAAGAGCAAGATCCCGAACCTGGCCAACCTCGATCCGGCGGTGATGAAGCGCATCGCCACCCAGGACCCGGGCAACCAGTACGGCGTGCCGTACATGATCGGCACCACCGGCATCGGCTACAACGTGGAGATGCTGAAGCAGCGCTTCGGCGGCAGCACCGACATCGCCAACAGCTGGGACCTGGTGTTCAAGCCGGAGAACATCAGCAAGATGAAGGACTGCGGCGTGACCATCCTGGACACGCCGGCGGACATGATTCCGATCGCGCTGCATTACCTGGGCCTGGACCCGCACAGCGGTGACCCGGCCGAGCTGCAGAAGGCGGCCGACCTGCTGAAGTCGATCCGCCCGTACGTGCAGAACTTCCACTCCTCGCAGTACGTGGGTTCGCTGGCCAATGGCGGCACCTGCCTGGTGGTGGGCTGGTCGGGTGACATCATCCAGGCCCGCGACCGCGCCGAGGAAGCCAGCAATGGCGTGCACGTGGCCTACTCGATCCCGAAGGAAGGCGCCCCGCAGTGGTTCGACATGCTGGCGATCCCGAAGGATGCCAAGCATCCGGAAGCCGCGTACGCGTTCATCAACTACCTGCTGCAGCCGAAGGTTGCCGCGGCCAACACCAACTTCATCCACTACGCCAACCCGGTGCCGACCGCCACCCCGCTGGTGGATGAGGCGATCCGTACCGACCCGACCATCTACCCGCCGGCCGACGTGGCCGACAAGATGTTCACCTATTCGATCAACACGCCGGAAACCGACAAGCTCTACACCCGGCTGTGGACCGAGGTGAAGACCGGCCGTTAAGCCGGTCTGGCGCCGCCGGGCCATGCCCGGCGGATTGCTTCATCCTTGGCCGGGCGCGGTACTGCCGCCCTGGTCAAGGTGCCGCAGGATCGCCGGCAACAGGTCACGTGCATCGCGACCGCCGTTGCACAGGAACGACGAACTCATCCGCTGCAGGTTGTGCATGCCGATGAAGAACAGCCCCGGATGCGGTGAAACGCCGAACTCGCCGAGCGGATAGCCATGTGCGTCCAGCACGCCCTGCACGTCCAGCCATGGCCATTCGGCGACGAAGCCGGTGGCCAGCACCACCGAACGGATGCCTGCGGCCTGCAGATCCAGTTCACGCGGGGCGGCGTCCGGCTCCCAATGCAGATAGACCTCTTCGGGAATGTAGCGGGCATCGTCGGTGCGCGGTTCGGGCCGCGTGGCGTAGTACGCGCTGGCCAGCGAATCGAGATAGGCATATTCGGTCCGTGTCGCCTCGATCGCGGTGCGCAGCTGCGGGCGCACATCGGCGAAGCGGGCGACATTTCCATCGAAGCCCTGCAACCGGCCCAGCAGCCTGATGCCCGCGCGGTGCATCGCCAGCAGGCTGATCGAGCTGCCCAGGCCGGCACGCCCCTTGCCGGAAATCAGCGGGAATTCGGCGGTACGGGCCTTGCGCAGCGCATCCGGTTCTCCGGCCAGGACGGCGGCCGCTTCACTCACATGCTGGTGGATACGCCCGGCCATGTCCCACCAGGTCATCGAGTCCTTGCCGCGCAGCCGGCGGGTATGCGAATGCCGCTGGGCCAGTGACCAGTGCACGCTGCGACCGCTGTCGCGCAGGTCCTGGGCGATCTGCGCGCCGGACTGGCCACCGCCAATGACCAGCACGCCGCCGTCGGGCAGCTGGCGGGGGCTGCGGTAGTCGCCGGAGTGCAGCACCGTCAGACCCGGCGCGGGCGCGAAGGGGACCCGGGGCATCCGCGCGCGGCGGTATTCACCGGTAGCGACCACAACCGCCCCAGCCCGGATCAATCCGTGGCTGGTTTCGATGGCATAGCCGCCCAATTCGGGCGTGACCCGCTGAACCGCACAACCTTCGCTGATCGGCAACGAACGTTCGTCGGCATAGTCGCGCAGCCGCCGGATCACCTCGGGGGCCCCCATGAAACCTTCCGGGTCGTCGCCCGCATAGGCATGGCCGTGCAGGGCCATCGTCGCGTTGGCGGTGTTGGTCTGGAATGAATCCCAGCGCCGCTGCCAGCTGGCGCCCACGGTTTCGGCCTCCAGCACGCGATGCTCGACGCCGGCTTCCTGCAGGAGCGCGCTGAGGGACAGCCCGGCCTGGCCGGCGCCGATGATGACCAGCGGCAGCGTTGCAGGCAGGGAGCCCGGCAGGCGGGGCGGGAAACGGGAGGGGCTGTCCGGGGAAGTCACCAGGGTGGGTCCATGCAAGGGCTTGATCCGGGCCATTGCGCGGGGAATGCCCCGGGCCTTCAACAGATCCGGTTCTGAAAAACGTTGCAGATCGAGGCGTCGCCTGTGGTGTCTGGCCGGGACGACCGCAGGGTCGTCCAGGGGAGCCCGGGCCTTTGCGCGGACAGGCCACCATGGCGGGGGAAAACCGACACTCCTAGGGCCCCCGGGGCTGGCCAGCGGCCGCTTCCGCCTGCCGCCGTCATATCCCCTGGGCCCCCCGGCCGTTAGAATGGCGGCCGCTGTCCACCGCCCGCTCCCGGAGCCCCCATGCCCGTTGAAGCCCAGCCGGTAGCCACCGTCGTCGACACGACCGGTGTGCCCGGCTATCTCTCCATTCGTGACCTGCGCAAGGAATTCGACGGTTTCGTCGCCGTTGACGACGTCAATCTGGACGTGCGCAAGGGCGAGATCTTTGCCCTGCTCGGTGGCTCCGGCAGTGGCAAATCGACCCTGCTGCGCTGCCTGGGCGGCTTCGAGACGCCCACCAAGGGCAGCATCACCCTCGATGGTCAGCGCCTGGACGCGCTGCCGCCGTACCAGCGGCCGGTCAACATGATGTTCCAGTCCTATGCGCTGTTCCCGCACATGACGGTCGAGCAGAACATCGCTTTCGGCCTGAAGCAGGATGGCCTGGGCAAGGATGCGATCAGCAAGCGCGTGGGCGAGATGCTGGAGCTGGTGCAGATGGGGCACCTGGGCAAGCGCAAGCCGCACCAGCTGTCCGGCGGCCAGCAGCAGCGCGTGGCGCTGGCGCGGTCGCTGGCCAAAGGGCCGAAGCTGCTGTTGCTGGACGAGCCGATGGGCGCGCTGGACAAGAAACTGCGCTCGCAGATGCAGCTGGAACTGGTCAGCATCATCGAATCGTCGGGTGTGACCTGCGTGATGGTTACCCACGATCAGGAAGAAGCGATGACCATGGCCACCCGCATCGCGGTGATGGATGCCGGCTGGATCCAGCAGGTCGGCAAGCCGGACGAGGTCTACGAGCAGCCGGCCAACCGCTTCGTCGCCGAGTTCATCGGTTCGGTCAACCTGTTCGACGGGGTGATCGACGAGGACCTTCCCGAGTACGTGACCGTGCGCTCGCCGCTGTTCCCGGCGCCGATCTACATCGCCCATGGCATCACCGGCTATGAAGGGCAGCCGGTCGCGTTCGCGCTGCGCCCGGAGAAGGTGATGATCGGCAAGGACGAGCCGGAAGGGCACACCAACAAGGCGCAGGGCGTGATCGAGGACATTGCCTACTTCGGCAGCCACTCGGTGTACCACGTGCGCCTGCCCAGCGGTGCCAAGGTACTGGCCAACTTCGCCAACTCGCAGCGCTGGGCCAGTGATGGCCTCACCTGGGGCGACGAGGTGTGGGTGCACTGGCGCGACAACGACGGCGTGGTGCTGACCTCATGAGCGTCGCCGGCCTGAAGCGCTGGTTGCCGGGGCTGCGTGCCACGGTGATCGGCATTCCGTATCTGTGGCTGCTGCTGTTCTTCGCAGTGCCGTTCCTGATCGTGCTGATGATCAGCTTCTCGCTCAGCCGGGTCGGCTCGCCGCCGTACACCTGGCTGCTGCAGTACGCCGATGGCGGCTTCTCGCTGAAGCTGAACCTGGAAAACTACCTGGCGCTGTTCCGCGATTCGATCTATGCGCAGGCGTTCCTGAGCTCGATCAAGATCGCGGCGATCTCGACCTTCCTGACCCTGCTGATCGGCTACCCGATGGCCTACGCCATCGCCCGCCTGTCGCCGGCCGCGCGCAACGTGGCGATGATGCTGGTGGTGCTGCCGTCGTGGACCTCGTTCCTGATCCGCGTGTATGCATGGAAGGCGATCCTGGACCGCAACGGCCTGCTCGACCAGTTCCTGCAGTTCACCGGCCTGCAGACGCTGATGACGTCGATGGGCCTGCCGAAACTGCAGTTGATCGACACCCCGACCGCCGCCTATATCGGCATCGTCTACTGCTATCTGCCGTTCATGGTGCTGCCGCTGTACGCCAATCTGGTCAAGCATGACCACCGCCTGCTGGAAGCCGCCTACGACCTTGGTGCCAAGCCGTGGCAGGCGTTCCTGCGCATCACCCTGCCGTTGTCCAAGGCGGGCATCATCGCCGGCTGCATGCTGGTGATGATTCCGGCCATTGGTGAATTCGTGATCCCGGAAATGCTGGGTGGCTCGGAGACGCTGATGGTGGGCCGCCAGCTGTGGAACGAGTTCTTCAACAACCGCAACTGGCCGGGCGCCTCGGCGATGGCGGTGGCGATGATCCTGTTGCTGCTGGTGCCGATCCTGCTGTTCAACCGTTCCCAGCAGCGCCTGCTGGAAGGGAAGCAGGCATGAGCCCGCGTAGCGCAAAGGGCCTCGGGCTGGGCGTGCTGCTGCTCGGCTTCGCCTTCCTGTACCTGCCGATCCTGTTGTTGATGTTCTATTCGTTCAACAGCTCGCGGTTGGCGATGGTCTGGGCCGGGTTCTCCACCCGCGCCTACAGCGACCTGTTCGCCGACCGCGCGCTGATGGATGCGATGTGGACCAGCCTGGTGGTGGCGTTCTGGACCGCCTGTACCGCCACCGTGCTGGGCACGCTGGCGGCGATGGTGATGACGCGCTTCAAGCGCTTCCGTGGCAAGCCGCTGTTCGGCGCACTGGTGACCGCGCCGCTGGTGATGCCGGATGTGATCCTCGGCTTCTCGCTGATGGCGCTGCTGGCCTCGATGGGTGCGATTCCCGGCTTCCCGGCGCGTGGCCTGACCACCATCTGGATCGCCCACGTCACCTTCACCCTGTGCTTCGTCACCGTGGTGGTGTCCTCGCGCCTGCAGGAAATGGACCTGTCGCTGGAGGAAGCGGCGATGGACCTGGGCGCGAGCCGGCTGACCGTGTTCGGGCGCATCACCCTGCCGATCATCGCGCCGGCGCTGGTGGCCGGTTGGCTGCTGGCGTTCACCCTGTCGCTGGATGACGTGGTGGTGGCCAGCTTCGTCGCCACGCCGGGCTCGACCACGCTGCCGATGAAGGTGTTCGCCTCGGTGCGCATGGGCATCAGCCCGAAGATCAATGCACTGGCCACGCTGCTGGTGTCGGCGGTATCGATCGCCGCCGTGATCGGCTGGTACATCAACGCGCGTGCCGAGAAACGGCGCCAGCGCGACCTGCAGCTGGCACGCCAGGACAACGGCTGAGCACACGGTCTGTCGACAGCGTCGGCAACATCCGGCTCACGGCCGGCGGCGCACAATGGGGGTCTACCAGATGGAGACCCCGCATGACCGTCGAGATTGTCGACCCGGCCACCGGCCAGGTGACCTACCGCCATGAACTGATGGGTGCTGCCGACGTCGAGCAGCGCCTGCAGGCCGCCGCCGATGCATTCCCCGGTTGGGCCGAGCGCTCGCTGCAGGAGCGGGGGGCGATCCTCAAGCAGATCGCTGGCCAACTGCGTGCGCGCCGCGATGATCTGCAGCAGGCGATGACCCACGAGATGGGCAAGCTCAAGGCAGAGGCGTTGGCCGAGGTCGACAAGTGCGCGGCGGCCTGCGAGTTCTACGCCGACCACGCAGCTGATTATCTCAAGCCGCAGCTGATCGACACCGAAGCCCAGCGCAGCTATGTGCGCTACGAGCCGATCGGCTGCGTGTTCGCGGTGATGCCGTGGAATTTCCCGATCTGGCAGGTGTTCCGCTTCCTCGCCCCGGCGTTCATGGCAGGCAACGTGGCCCTGCTCAAACACGCCAGCAACGTGCCGCAGTGCGCCGACCTGATCCTGGCGATATGCCGTGACGGTGGCCTGCCTGACGGCGTGTTCGATGTACTGCACATCGACAACGACCAGGCGGCCGAGGTGCTGCGCGACGCACGGGTGAAGGCGGTGACGCTGACCGGCAGCGAGCGGGCAGGGCGCTCGATCGCGTCCAACGCGGGCAGCCAGCTGAAGAAGTCGGTGATGGAGCTGGGTGGCAGCGATGCCTTCGTGGTGCTCGACGATGCCGACCTCGACAAGACCGTGGCGGCGGCGGTGAAGTCGCGCTTCGACAACAGCGGGCAGACCTGCATCGCGGCCAAGCGCTTCATCGTGGTCGACGCGGTGGCCGATGAGTTCACGCGCCGCTTCGTGGAAGCCGCGGCCGAGCGCCAGTACGGTGATCCGGACGAGCGCGGTACCACGCTGGCGCCGATGGCCCGTGCCGATCTGCGTGACGAACTGCACAAGCAGGTGCAGGCCAGCGTGGCCAAGGGCGCGCGGGTACTGCTGGGTGGTGAGCCGATTGCGGGTACACATGCCGGCTATCCGGCCACCGTGCTCGATCAGGTCGGCCCGGGCATGCCGGCCTACGACGAGGAGCTGTTCGGGCCGGTGGCTGCGGTGATCCGTGTCGCTGACGAGGCCGAGGCACTGCGCGTGGCCAACGACACCCGCTTCGGCCTGGGCGGCAGCGTGTGGACGCGCGATCCGGTGCGCGGCGAACGTTTCGCGCAGCGCATGGAATGCGGTGCCGCGTTCGTCAACGCCATCGTCAAGAGCGACGCGCGGTTGCCGTTCGGCGGCAGCAAACAGTCCGGTTTCGGCCGGGAGCTGGCCGACCACGGCATCCATGAGTTCATGAACATCAAGACCGTCTACGTGGCTTGATGCACCAGCTTCTGTAGTCGAGCCATGCTCGACTGAGCTTCGCTCTCGTAGAGTCGAGCTTGCTCGACTGCTTTGGCTGGCATCAGTCGAGCAAGCTCGACTCTACAAAGGCGGGTCATGCGCCACGGCCAACGGTCGTGGCCTACCTGCGCGGTGGGTATCGACCGTTGGTCGATACCCCTCACAACCACTTCGCGCGCTTGAACAACCGGTACAGCCCCACGCACACACCGCCCACGCCCACGATCATCAGCGGGTACGACCACGGCTCGCTCAGCTCAGGCATGTGGCTGAAGTTCATGCCGTACCAGCTGGTGATCAGTGTCGGCGCCGCCAGCAGCGCGGCCCATGCACCCAGCCGCTTGACCGTCTCGCCCTGCGCCAGCGTCACCAGCGACAGGTTCACGCTCAGCGCGGTGCCGAGCATCTCACGCAGGGTGTCGATCACATCGCTGATGCGTACTGCGTGGTCGTGGACGTCGCGGATGTACAGCTTCACTTCGTCGGGGATCAGCTCGCCCTGGTAGCGGCGCAGCTGCGCCAGCACGTCCTGCAGCGGTGCCACCGCCATCCGCATCTTGTTCAGCTCGCGCTTGAGCTCGTACAGCCGCACCACCGTGCTGCGCTTGTAGGTGTCGGCGAAGATGTCCTTCTCCAGCAGCTCCAGGGTGTCGCGGAAGCGGTGCACGATGGGCAGGTAGTTGTCGACCACGAAGTCGGTCACCGCGTACAGGCAGTACGACGGGCCCATCTTCAGCAGCTGCGGCTCGCGTTCCACCCGCGCACGCACCGGGGCATAGGACAGCGACGCGCCATGGCGTACCGTCACCAGGAAGCGCGGGCCGAGGAAGGCATGGGTTTCGCCGTACTGGATGCGCTCGTCGACCATCTGCGCGGTGGTCACCACCACGAATATGGAATTGCCGTAGGTCTCGACCTTGGGCCGCTGGTGCGCGTTGCGCGCATCCTCGATGGCCAGGTCGTGCAGGCAGAACTCTTCCTGCAGTTTCAACAGCACATCATCATTGGGGTCGTACAGGCCGACCCAGACGAAGCCGTTGCCACTGGCAATGACATCGCTGATGGCGTCCAGGGTGATGTCGTGGCGTTTGCCCTCGTCATCGTAGTGGACGCAGTTGATGACGCAGGCGGGGTTGGCCGAGGCGGGCGCGGCAGCAGAGGCGGGCAATGACATGCCCGCCATCGTGCGTCAGGGCTGTGTTTTGGACAAGTGAGGAGTACGCCCCAGCACCCATGCCAGCGCGACGTGGACGGGCAGCAGCAGCACGATCCACTGCACGTTGTACTGTGCCTGCAGGCTCAGCCAGTGCAGTACCAGCGCGGCCACCGCCTGTACCGCCAGCAGCCACAACACGATCCTGAACATGCGGCCTGGCACGCGACGGCGCAGCAGGGCGATTGCACCCGGCAACAGCAGCACGGCCAGCGGCGAGAGCAACAGCAGGTTGCGGTTGGCCCATGCGGCGTAGTGGATGCTGAAGCCCCACAGGAACACCAGCACGCCGCCAAACAGGGCGCACAGCAGCCAGAACGGCAGGGCCAGCCCGGCCAGCAGGCGCGGGCGGTTGCGCAGCGCCAGCACGCCGCCGGCCACGATCAGCCCGAGCAGCAGCCATGGCCACCAGCGGCGCGCGAATTCCTTCGGCTCCGGATCGATACGGTGCGGCAGCAGTTCCTGTTCGGACTGCACCAGCGGACGGCCATCGCTGTTGCGTGCCTGGCGCAGCGCATCGGCCAGGCGCATCGGCACGAAGGCTTCCTGCCAGCGCGACAGCGGCTGGTCGGCGAACGGCCCAAGGCCGACATCGAAGCCCAGCCACATCCACGGTGCCGGCGACGCCAGGCGCACCGATTCACTGCGGTAGGTGTTGCCGCGCGAGCGCCCCGACAGCTGTGACTGCAGGCCGCCGCCCAGTGCCTTGTCCACCGTGTCGCGCACCATCGTGGCGCAGTTGGCGGTGTAGTAATCGTAGTGGTAGCGCGCGTTTTCCGGCTTGGCCCGCTCGGCCAGGTCGGCGGCCAGCGCACGCGCCTGGTCCGGGCGCAGGTCCAGCCACTGCACGCTGGCGCCACGGCCGGTCTCGTCGTAGTACGACAGGTCCTGCTGCAGCGGCAGCGCCACCAGGTAATACATCATGTCGCCGCGTGCGAAGCGGCTGATGAAATCGTCCTCGGACGGATCGAAGTAGCCGAAGTTGTACGAGGTTGCCTCGCCGCTGACCGGATCGACCACGACGATGGCGTCGTGGCCGAAGCGTTCGAAGAACACGGTGCCCGGCTGCATGGTCACCACGCCGATGCGCGGGGCAGGGGCTTCAGCGTTGGTCGCGGGTACGGCAGGTGAGGCTGCGACCGGCTGCGCGAAGGCGGCCAGCGGCAGGGCCATGGCCAGCACGCACAGTGCCAGCCACACCATGAGGATCAGGCCGCGGCGCTTCAAGCGTCGTCCTGCGCGTCCGGCGGCAGCACGGTCACGTGGAAGGCCTGTACCCGGCGCGCATCGGCGCGGGCCACTCGGAACATGAAGCGATCCAGCGCCAGCTCGTCACCGACTTCCGGCAGATGGCCCACGGCCTCGGTGACCAGGCCGCCGATGGTGTCGTAGTCCTCGTCGGAGAACGTCGCGCCGAAGCGCTCGTTGAAGTCGCCGATCGGGGTCAGCGCGTCGACCACGTACTGGCCGTCGGACTGGATGGCGATCTGCGCCGAGGGATCTTCAGCCTCGTCATGCTCGTCGTCGATCTCGCCGACGATCTGTTCCAGCACGTCCTCGATGGTGACCAGGCCGGCGACACCGCCGTACTCGTCCACCACGATGGCCATGTGGTTGCGCGACAGGCGGAATTCCTTCAGCAGCACGTTGAGCTTCTTCGCTTCCGGGATCAGCACCGCCGGGCGCAGCAGCTCGCGCACGTTGGCCGGGCCGTTGTCGGCAACCACGCCGCGCAGCAGGTCCTTTGCCAACAGGATGCCAAGGATGTCGTCCTTGTTCTCGCCGTGTACCGGGAAGCGCGAATGGCCGGATTCGACCACCTGCTTCATCAGTTCCAGGAAGGGCGCTTCAACCGGCAGCGAGACCATCTGCGAGCGCGAAATCATCACGTCGCCCACGGTCAGCTCGGCCACCGAAATGGCGCCTTCCATCATCTTCAGGGTATCGGCGGCGATCAGACCCTCTTCCTGCGCGGTGTGCAGGACAGCGACCAGCTCGTCGCGGGTATGGGGTTCGCCGGAGAAGGCGGAGGTCAGGCGTTCAAGCCAGCCGCGCTTCTTTTCACTGTGCTCCGCAGGGGAGCTACTACTGTCGTCTTCTGACATCTCTGGAAAAAAGGCACCCGGCAGGCCGGGCGTTGACCCAAGTCTAGCAGGATGTGACGGCCTGTCAGTGACTGCCGGTGGCCGGGGTTGGGGCGGCCGGGGCCGGCTCCTCCTCGGGCAGGTCCAGGCTGTAGGTGCAGCCGGCCAGGGTCTTGCCGGGGTGGGAGGCCACGGTGGAGACGCTGAGGATGATCGACTCGATCTGGGCCTCGCCGGTCTTCGGGTCGGTCACGTCGCGGCTGACCAGTTCGCGGCCGGCCATGAACTTGCCGTCCTGGTCGTAGCCGGTCTCCAATTCCAGCCGTTTGGCCAGCGGGCGTGGGTCGGCCTGGTCGAGCACCGCCATGATGCTGGCGCCGGCCACCGCCACCCGCTCGGTCTGTTGGCCGAAGACGGTGATCGGGCTGGCCAGCCGGAACTCGCTCATGAACTGGTTGCCCTGCGGCAGCGGTTGCAGGCCCTGGGCCACGGCCTTCAGCGGATCGGCCAGCAGCGGCGCCAGCGCGGCCTGCTCGGCCACGCCCTGGCGGCATTCGATCAGGGCCGGCAGGTCCAGGCTGGTGGCGAAGGCGGAGGGAGCGGCGAGGGCACAGAGCAGGGGCAGGCAGCAGCGCAGTGACACGGTCGGTTTCCGCAGGCGAAGGGCCGCCATCATAGCCCCGGCGAGCGCCGGAACAGCCCGGTGAGAAGGCGCAGGAAACCGGTCATCGCCCGCCGCACGACCATCAGTGAGAGGGTCAGCACGACCGCAAGCATGGCGACCTGCATCGATTGCCCCGCGATGCGCGCCACCGCCGGCCACAGGCCCGGGCTGGTCAGCCAGGGCATCAGTTCCGCTGCCGCGGTCCTGGCCACTTTCGTGTAGATCACAGCCAGCACGAACAGCACCAGCAGCGAGGTACGGCTGGCGTGGAAGAACGGGAGTGAGTTCACGGGGCGGCCCAGGCGGCGGTGCACGATCATCCGCCACAGGAGCGGAAGGGTCAGTGCACCCACCAGCGTCAGCACCATCGACGTTTCAAGCAGACCGGGGAGATGGGCCGGTTCCAACCGTCCGCTGAGGTGCGGGCCGATCATGCCGATCGCCAGCCCGGCCAGCAGGCACACGGGCGAGAGCAGGGCCAGGCTGCGCAGCAGCCAGTGCCTGCCGCTGGGTTCGCGGGCACTGATGCGGCGCACGGCATACGCGCCCAGCACCAGCAGCATGGCGAACAAGGTGGCGCCGATCACAAACATCATTGAGCTGTTTCCCGAGGTCATCCTTGTTCCTCTCGTGTTCCTGGCGACGGGCTGTGGCCCGCTCAGCGCTCGCCCGCGTATGGATCGTCGATGCCCAGTTCGGCCAGGATTTCCCGCTCCAGCTGCTCCATCGCCTCGGCTTCCTTGTCGTCCTCGTGGTCCCAGCCGAGCAGGTGCAGCACGCCGTGCACGGTCAGATGCGCGTAATGGGCATTGAGCGCCTTGCTCTGTTCGTCGGCCTCCCGTGCCACGACCGGAGCACAGATCACCAGGTCACCCAGCAGCGGGAATTTGACGCCCTTGGGCAGGCCTTCGGGCACTTCGGCCGGGAAGCTGAGCACGTTGGTGGCGTAGTCCTTGCCGCGGTAATGGCGGTTCAACGACTGTCCTTCCTTGGCATCGACCACGCGGATGGCCAGATCGGCCTCGCGGATGCGGCCCTTCAACGCGGCGGCCACCCACTTGCGGAAGCTCACTGCCGCCGGCAGGCCGGCGCGCGGCAGGGCATAGCTGACGGCGACGTCCAATCGCACGGGACCACGGGTCATGGAGTTGCTCCAGGTTGGATCTGATGCAGGTCGCGGCGGTCGTACGCGCTCACGATGCGCGCGACCAGCGGGTGGCGGACCACGTCACGGGATTCGAAGAAGGTGAAGCTGACGCCCTCGACCTCACGCAGCACGTCGATGGCGTCGCGCAGGCCGGACTTCACGTGCTTGGGCAGGTCGGTCTGGGTCAGGTCACCGGTGACCACCGCAGTGGAGCCGTAGCCCAGGCGGGTCAGGAACATCTTCATCTGCTCGATGGTGGTGTTCTGTGCTTCGTCCAGGATCACGAACGCATCGTTGAGCGTGCGGCCGCGCATGTAGGCCAGCGGCGCGATCTCGATGACGTTCTTCTCCAGCAGCTTGACCACCTTTTCCACGCCCATCATCTCGTACAGGGCGTCGTACAGCGGTCGCAGGTAGGGATCGACCTTCTGGCTCAGGTCGCCGGGCAGGAAGCCCAGCTTCTCGCCGGCCTCCACCGCCGGGCGCACCAGGATCAGGCGCTGCACCCGCGATTCATTCAGGGCCTCGACCGCGCTGGCCACGGCCAGGAAGGTCTTGCCGGTGCCGGCGGGGCCGATGCCGAAGTTGATGTCGTGGGTGGCGATCTGGTGGAGGTAGCGGCCCTGGTTGGCGCCGCGGCCGCGCACCGTGCCGCGCTTGACCTTGATCGCAACCTCCTGCGCTTCGTAGGAACGCTCGGCGATCTGCTCGACATTGGCCTGCGCCAGGCGCAGGTGGATGGCGTGGTTGTCGAAGGTCGTTTCGCCGGCTTCGGCGTACAGCGCTTCAACCAGCTTCTGCGCCTCGACGATGGCTTCGTTGGGGCCGCTGATGCGGAACACGAAGCCACGATTTGCGATCTCCACGCCGAGCTTCAGCTCGATCTGGCGCAGGTGCCCGTCGAAGGGGCCGCACAGGTTGGCCAGTCGCTCGTTGTCTTCCGGCGACAGGGTGAAGTCTCGATGATCGATGCTTTTCATTGCTTGGGGTGGGGCGGACGCCTTCCACCGCAGTGTATTCAGGGAGGACAAGGGTAGCGCGCGTGCGGGGCACACGGCCAGCAGACGGTCGATACAGCGTTTTCCACACCCGGTGTGGACGGGGCACGCGGAAACCTGTGGATAGACCTTCGCACTGCTTGTGCCACAAGGCCCATGAGGTCCTGGTGAAAAAAGCGTCATGGTCGCCGGTCGCTACGGCAGCACTGCCACGGGTGGCCTGCGCGGGGGGCATTCATCGTGATGGCAGTGCAGGTTTCGTTGCCCGGCGAGCAACAGCGCCGGGTCCTGCCGGATTTCCACAACGGTTGTGGAATGATGCCGAATCAACCTGTGGATAGGTGGTGCGGAGCCTTGCAGCAAAAGGCTTGCCCACGCGTGGTGAAAAAACCGTCAGGGCTGATTGGAATCATTGAGGGTGCACGGGGCACATGGCACCGTGTCGCCGTCGCAGGAGGGGATGGCATGGGCATCGGCAACGGGATGCGTGGAATCGGACTGGCGGGCATCGGCCTGCTGGTGGGGTGTGGGCAGTCAACGCCGACTGCGCTGGGCACGCTGGAGTGGGACCGGATCACGGTGCCGGCACCGGCGGCCGAAGTGATCGCCACGGTGGAGGTGCGCGAGGGCCAGCAGGTCAAGGCCGGGGCCGTGCTGATGCAGCTGGACCCGGCGCGGGGAGGCGCGCAGTTCGCCGCAGCGCAGGCTGATACGGCGCGTGCGCAGGCGCAGCTGGAAGAACTGCAGATCGGCCCACGCCAGGAGCAGATCGCTCAGGCCCAGGCACAACTGGCCGCGTTGCGCGCACAGGCTGCCGAAGCAAGTGCCTATTACCGACGGGTCCAGCCGTTGGCGCAGCAGCGCCTGATCGCCGCCGCTGAACTGGATCGAGCACGCGCCGCCGCCGGCAATGCCGAAGCCAGCGTGCGTGCTGCCGAGCAGGCCTGGCTGGAGCGGGTGCACGGCAGCCGTGTGCAGGATATCGCCCAGGGCCAGGCGGCCGCCGATGCCGCACGGGCACAGCAGGTGGTACAGAGCGTGAACCTGCAGAAGCTGCAGTTGCGTGCACCGCGCGACGGGGTAGTCGATGCATTGCCCTACCGGCAGGGTGACCAGGCACCGATCGGTGCGCCGCTGGCAGTGATGCTGGTCGGCGAGCGCCCCTATGCGCGCGTCTACCTGCCGCAACCGCTGCGTCTGCAGGTCAAGGTCGGGCAGGCCGCGCAGATACAGCTGGAAGGCGGCAACACCGTGCTGAAGGGGCATGTACGTGCGATCCGTAGCGAACCATCGTTCACGCCGTACTACGCACTGACCGGCGATGACGTCGAACGGCTGAGCTATCTGGCCGAGATTGAAGTGGACGGGAACAGCGACATGCAGAAACTGCCAGCGGGTCTTCCGGTACAGGTGCGCTTCTGAACACCGGTGCGGACATCGCGGTGCATGCGCAGGGCCTGACCCGCCGCTTCGGCGAGCTGCTGGCCGTGGACAACGTCGACCTGACCGTACCGCGCGGACAGGTATACGGTTTTCTGGGCCCTAACGGGTCTGGCAAGTCGACCACCATCCGCATGCTGTGCGGCCTGCTGGAACCCAGCGCAGGGCAGATCGAGGTGCTGGGGTTGGCGGTTCCCGAGCAGGCCGAAGCGCTGCGCCGACGCATCGGCTACATGACCCAGCGCTTCTCGTTGTATGAAGATCTGTCGGTGCGCGAGAACTTGGAGTTCCTCGCTGCCATCCAGGACCTGCCGCGCGCACAGGCCCGGCAGAGGGTCGACGAACTGCTGCAGCAATACCGGCTGCAGGACCGCCAGCCACAACTGGCTGGCACGCTCAGTGGTGGCCAGAAGCAGCGCCTGGCCCTGGCCGGTGCCGTGGTTCATTCGCCCGAACTGCTGTTCCTGGACGAGCCGACCAGTGCGGTCGATCCCGAATCGCGCCGCGATTTCTGGGAAGCCCTGTTCGAGCTGGCCGATGCCGGTACGACGGTGCTGGTGTCGACCCACTACATGGACGAGGCCGAGCGTTGCCACCGGCTGGCGATCCTTGATCGAGGCGCGCTGGTCGCCGACGGCACGCCGGCCGAACTGTGTGCACGGCTGGACGGCCGCACGCTGCAGGTCACCTCGACGCAGCCGCGCCAGGCCAGCCGCGCACTGTCTGAGCTGCCCGGCGTGCTGAGCGTGGCGCAGATCGGCACCCAGCTGCGGGTATTGTGCAGCGAGGATGTCGCGGACGCCGCCGCATTGCGGCGCGCGCTGGCCAGCGCCGATCCGCAGGCCCGCATCGAGGCGGTGGCACCGAACCTGGAAGACGTGTTCGTGGCGGCCACCCGCGGCCGTGGCCGGGAGCCGGCAGCATGAACCTGCGCCGCCTGTGGGCGATCATGCTCAAGGAGCTGCGGCAGCTGCGCCGCGACCGCATCACGCTGGCGATGATCGTCGGCATTCCGGTGATGCAGCTGCTGCTGTTCGGCTATGCGATCAATCTCAACCTGCGCCATCTCAACGCCGGTGTCGCCGACCAGGCCAACAGCGCGGCGTCACGCGCGCTTGTGCAGGACATGGTCGCCACCGGCGTGATCACGCCGCGCAGCGAGGCCTACACGCCCGATCAACTGATGCAGGCGCTGCGCCGTGGCGAAATCAGTGTCGGCATCGTGGTGCCGGCCGACTTCGAGCGGCGCCGTTTCGATGGCCGTGAGGCAGTGCAGGTACTCGTCGATGGCAGCGACACCGTTGTACAGAGCGCAGCGATCCAGCTGGCACAGGTGCCGCTGGATACGCGCCCGGCCAGCAACACGCGGCCGCTGCGCGAAGGCAGCATCGCTGGTGGTCCGATCAGCGTGACCAGTTTCTACAACCCGCAGCGGCGTTCGGCGGTGAACATCGTGCCGGGCCTGATCGGGGTGATCCTGACCATGACCCTGGTGATGTTCACGGCCGTAGCGGTGGTGCGTGAACGCGAGCGCGGCAACATGGAACTGCTGATCGCCACACCGGTGTCGCGCAGCGAACTGATGGTCGGCAAGGTGCTGCCCTATGCGGCCATCGGTCTGCTGCAGACCACGCTGGTACTGGTGCTGGGCACCTGGCTGTTCCAGGTGCCGATCCGCGGCAGCCTGCTGGACATCTATCTGGCCGCGGTGCTGCTGGTGCTGGCCAACCTGGCGCTGGGCCTGCTGATCTCAACGCGTGCGCGCTCGCAGTTCCAGGCGATGCAGATGACGCTGTTCCTGTTCCTGCCGTCGATCCTGTTGTCGGGCTTCATGTTCCCGTTCGCCGGCATGCCACGGCCGGTGCAGTGGCTGGCCGAGGTGTTGCCGCTGACCCACTTCCTGCGACTGGTGCGCGGCATCATGTTGCGTGGCGCCTCGCTGTGGGAGCTGTGGCACGATGCGCTGGCGCTGCTGGCCTTCATCGTGGTGATGATGACGCTGGCGATCCTGCGTTTCCGCAAGCGATTGGATTGAGGCATGCCATCCGGTAGTGCCGGCCGCTGGCCGGCATCAACTCCGGTGGGTGCCGACCGTTGGTCGGCACACCCTAGCCTTATTCCGCCACCACGCGCGCGCGCAGCGAATTGGTCAGCGCTTCGGTGATCACTACGTCCACGAACTGGCCGATCAGCCGCGCCGGCGCCGGGAAGTTCACCGAACGCATGTTCTCGGTCTTGCCGGTCAGTTCGTTCGGGTTCTTGCGCGAAGGGCCTTCCACTAGCACGGTCTGCACGGTACCGACCATCTTCTCGGAGATGCCGGCGGCGTGCGCATTGATGCGCTCCTGCAGGCGCGACAGGCGAGCGTGCTTCTCGGCATCGCTGATCGTGTCCTCCAGATCCGCAGCCGGTGTACCCGGGCGACGCGAATAGATGAAGGAGAAGCTGTGGTCGAAGCCGATGTCCTCGATCAGCTTCATGGTCTTCTCGAAATCGGCATCGGTCTCGCCGGGGAAACCGACGATGAAGTCCGAGCTGATCGAGATGTCCGGGCGCACCGCGCGCAGCTTGCGGATCTTCGACTTGAATTCCAGTGCGGTGTAGCCACGCTTCATCGCCGACAGCACGCGGTCGCTGCCTGCTTGTACCGGCAGGTGCAGGAAGTTGGCCAGCTGCGGCACGTCGCGGAACGCGTCGATCAGCGAATCGCTGAACTCCAGCGGATGCGAGGTGGTGAAGCGGATGCGGCCGACGCCATCGATCTCGGCGATGGTGCGGATCAGCAGGCCGAGGTCGGCGAACTCGCCGTCCCCATAGGGCCCACGGTAGGCGTTGACGTTCTGGCCGAGCAGGTTGATCTCACGCACGCCCTGTGCAGCCAGCTGCGCCACCTCCACCACCACGTCCTCAAACGGGCGGCTGACTTCGGTACCGCGGGTGTAGGGCACCACGCAGAACGAGCAGTACTTGGAACAACCTTCCATGATCGAGACGAAGGCCGAAGCACCTTCGGCGCGTGGCTCGGGCAGGCGGTCGAACTTCTCGATCTCGGGGAAGCTGATGTCCACCTGCGGGCGCTTCTGCTCGCGCCGTGCACGGATCAGTTCCGGCAGGCGGTGCAGAGTCTGCGGGCCGAACACCAGGTCGACGAACGGCGCGCGCTTGATGATTGCCTCGCCTTCCTGCGAAGCGACGCAGCCGCCCACGCCGATGATGACCTCGCGGCCCTTGTTCTTCAGTCCCTTCCACACGCCCAGCTGGCTGAACACCTTCTCCTGCGCCTTCTCGCGGATGGAGCAGGTATTGACCAGGATGACGTCGGCGTCGTCCGGGCTGTCGGTCAGTTCCAGCCCATCGCTGGCGGCAAGCACGTCAGCCATCTTGGCCGAGTCGTACTCGTTCATCTGGCAACCGTGGGTCTTGATGTACAGCTTGCCTTTCACCTGGTCGGGCTTGCGCGGACCGGCGGGCAGGGCAACGAGCGGGGTACCGCCCGGCGTGGCGGGCGGAAAGACGTCTGGCGTCCCGGTCATGGCGCTTAATCCATTCGGGTGGCGGGAAAGCGGGCAATTCTACCCGCATCCCAGCGCGCGCGCCGGCCCAGTAGAGCCAGGCCATGCCTGGCTGCTTTCCGTCCCGCAGGCACGGCGGGCGAGTCATCCACGCACGGCGTGGATCTACTGGAATTCCGGGTCCGCCCCCCCCCCCCGGTAGCACCCGGCCGCGCCCGTCGGCACGCCTCAGGCCGCTGCCAGCTCCGCATCGATCTGCCGCGAACGGTCGAAAGCGGTCATCGCACTCATCCGTGCAATGTAATCAGCCGTGGCCGGCGCCGGCTGCACCAGGCCGAAGGCGGTGGTCCAGGCCAGCGCATTGCCCCACAGCACGTCGGCGGCGCTCATCGTCTCGCCGAGCAGGTACGGCCCCTGTGCCAGCTGGGCTTCGATCACCTGCAGCACCGTCTCCGCGTCGTTGTAGGGCGACATCAGGCGCGGCGGCGGCTCGCGGTGCATTGCCTTGTCGATCATCGCCGGCTCGAAACAGGCGCCGTAGAAGGCCATCCAGCGCAGGTAGGGGCCGCGCAGGGCGTCGCCGATCGGCGGGGCCAGCCCGGCTTCCGGGTACAGGTCGGCCAGGTACAGGTAAATCGCCACCTGCTCGGTCACCAGTGCGCTGTTGTGGACGATGGCCGGCACCTTACCCATCGGGTTGATGGCCAGGTAGGCCGGGGCCAGGTTGGCGCCGGCCTTCAGGTCCAGCACCTGCATGCGGTAGTCGGCACCCAGCGCTTCGAGCAGGGCCACGGCGCCGCTCGAGCGTGAACGGGCGGCGTGGTACAGGGTGATCTGGCGGGATGTCATGGCATTGCTCCTTGCGGTGGGTGGTGAACTGGAGCTCATCCTGGGGCACTATTGCGGACGACTTCTGTCCTCGATCCTTCATGCGCCATACCGCCCATCGACTGTTGCGCCTGATCGCCCTGCTGCAGGCCCGCCGCCAGTGGTCCGGGGCCGAACTGGCCGAGCGCATGGGTGTGGACCGGCGCAGCATCCGCCGTGACATCGAGCGCCTGCGCGAGCTGGGTTACCCGGTACAGGCCTCGGCCGGCGTTGGTGGCGGCTACCAGCTGGGGTCCGGCGCGCCGGTGTTGCCGATGCTGCTGGACGAGGAGGAGGCGACCACCCTGGCCATCGCGCTGCGCGCGGCCTCGGCCACCGTCGCCGGCATTGACGACACCGCGCGTGGCCTGCTGTCCAAGCTCGATCCGCTGGTGCCGACCCGTCGCCGCCAGCAGGCCGGCGAGGTGCATGCAGCGACGGCCACCCTGTCCGATCTTCCGTCCACCGATGCGCGCGTGCTCGGGCGGCTGGCCCAGTACTGCCGGCAGGCGTCACGGCTGGCCTTCGAATACCGCAGCGCACAGGAGGCCGTCACCCAGCGCGAGGTCGAGGCCCAGCACCTGGTCAACTACGGGCGGCGCTGGTACCTGCTGGCCTGGGATCTGGGCCGGCAGGACTGGCGCACCCTGCGCGTGGACCGGATGGGCGCGGTGCGTGAGTGCTCCGAGCCGGGCATGCACCGGCGCACCCCGGCGCCGCCGGATGTGATGGTGCGGCAGGCGGTCAGCCAGGCCCCGTTCGCGCTGCAGGCCATCGTCCGTCTGGCCGGCAGTCGCGCCGAGCTGGAAGGCCGCATTCCGCCCTGGTGCGGGGTGCTGGAGGCGGATGGCGCCGAGCACTGCCTGCTGCGCATGGGGGCCGAGAGCCGGGGCATGATGCTGGCGCAGATCCTCAGCCTGGACCGCGTGCCGGTGGCGCTGTGGACCACGCCGCCGGGCCTGCGCGACGAACTGGCCCAGCGCCTGGCCGGGCTGGGCCAGGTGCTGGCTGTGCCGCCGGTCACAGGCTGAGCCACATCGCTTGGCAAGCCCCGGCGAAGCTGGGACACTCGCCGCCATGAAGGGGATACTGGGGACAACGGCGATCATCATCGCTGCGCTGACCGCTGCGCCGGCCAGCGCCGGAACCCTGTACAAGTGCCAGGGCCCTGACGGCGTCACCAGTTATGTGAGCAAGCGGGTGGCGGGTGCGCGCTGCAGCACCATCAGCTACAGCCGCGACACCCGTCCGGCGCCGCGCCCCGTGGTGGCCGCGCCAAGGCCGACGCCGACCGCGGTGGCCAGCATCGAACGCAATCCGGTGGCCGTTGCCGCCAGCGCCGCAACGCCGGCAGCGGCCGCGCCGACACCTGCATCCGCGCCCGCAGCTGCTCCAGCACAGCCGGTCGCCCCGCGCGCCGGACGCATGGTCAGCGGCCAGGTCTATTCCTTCATGAAGGACGGCGTGCGCCACTACACCAGTGCGCGCCCGACCCAGGTCGCCAATCTCGGCCCGGTGCGGACCATCCGCTACAGCTTCATGGAGCGCTGCTACGCGTGCGGGGTCAATCCACGCGTGGACTTCGGCACCGTGCGCCTGAACACCTCGGCCTTCCAGGCCGAGATCACCTCGGCCGCGCGCGAGTTCGGCGTGGAAGAGGCTGTGGTGCGCGCGATCATCCACGCCGAGTCGGCCTACAACCCGACCGCGCTCAGCCGTGCCGGTGCACAGGGCCTGATGCAGCTGATGCCGCCAACCGCCGCGCGCTTCGGTGTCAGTGACTCCTACGATGCCGGGCAGAACATCCGCGGCGGCGTACAGTATCTTGCGTGGTTGTTGAAGCGCTTCAATGGCGATCTGACCCTCGCCGCAGCTGGCTACAACGCTGGCGAAGGCGCGGTCGACCGCCACGGTGGCGTACCGCCCTACAGCGAAACCCAGTACTACGTGCGCCGGGTCGGGCAGCTGGCCGAGCGTTACCGCACCGCATTGACGCACCAGTAGTGCCGGGCGCTGGCCGGCAACCCCTGGGCAATGGCCGGTACCGACCGGCCGCTGGCCGGCAACCCCGCAATCAATGTTGTTGCAATGCGTTGTGTGGCGCGCGACGGTTCCGCTACACTCGACCGTGATTCAATGCGGCTCTGGCCCCCACCGGATCCGCTGGCAGCCTTAAAGCTACCTAATCAATATCGGAGTGCCGGATGGCCAACGATGGGGTACACGATCCAGTCAACACCGGACGTCGGCGTTTTCTTTCTGCCACCACAGCCGTGGTGGGCGCCGTCGGCGTCGGATTCACCGCAGTTCCTTTCATCAAATCCTGGAACCCCAGTGCCCGCGCCAAGCTTGCCGGCGCACCGGTGGTGGCCGACATCAGCGCCCTGCAGGAAGGCCAACGCCTGATCGTGGAATGGCGTGGCCAGCCGATCTGGATCGTCAAACGGTCCAAGGCGATCCTCGATGCGCTGCACGGGCTGGATGGCCGTCTCAAGGACCCCGAGTCCGGCGAGAAGGACCAGCAGCCGGAGTACGTGCTGAAGCAGAACCCCGAGCTGCGCTCGATCAAGCCGGAGATCTCCGTGTTGGTCGGCCTGTGCACGCACCTGGGCTGCTCGCCGGAAATGGTCGCCGAGATCCGGCCTGAACCCTACGACCCGCAGTGGAAGGGCGGTTACTTCTGCCCCTGCCACAAGTCGCGCTTCGATATGTCCGGCCGCGTCTTCAAGGACGTGCCGGCGCCGATCAACCTGAAGGTGCCCGCGCACCACTACCAGGACGACAACACCATCATCATCGGTGTCGATCCGCAGGGGGCTGCCTGATGGCCAATATCCTCAGCCGTACCGCCAGCGGCGTGGCCGACTGGGTCAATGCCCGGGCACCGGGCCTGATGCCGGTGTACCGCAAGCACGTCAGCGAGTACTACGCGCCGAAGAACTTCAACATCTGGTACTACTTCGGTTCGCTGGCGCTGCTGGTGCTGGTCAACCAGATCGTCACCGGCATCTTCCTGACGATGCACTACAAGACCAACGCCGCCGAGGCGTTCGGTTCCATCGAATACATCATGCGTGATGTGGAGTGGGGCTGGCTGATCCGCTACATGCACTCCACCGGGGCCTCGCTGTTCTTCATCGTGGTCTACCTGCACATGTTCCGCGGCCTGCTGTACGGCAGTTACCAGAAGCCGCGCGAGCTGGTGTGGATCCTGGGCATGCTGATCTACCTGGTACTGATGGCCGAAGCGTTCATGGGCTACGTGCTGCCGTGGGGCCAGATGTCGTTCTGGGGCGCCAAGGTGATCATCTCGCTGTTCGGCGCCATACCGGTGATCGGCAACGGCCTGACCGAGTGGATCATGGGCGACTACCTGCCCAGTGACGCCACGCTCAACCGCTTCTTCGCGCTGCATGTCATCGCATTGCCGCTGGTGCTGTTGCTGCTGGTGGTGCTGCATCTGGGCGCGCTGCACGAAGTGGGTTCGAACAATCCCGATGGCGTGGAGATCAAGAAGGGGCCGAAGGGCAACCGCTGGTCGCCGAACGCGCCGGCCGACGGCATCCCGTTCCACCCGTACTACACGCTCAAGGATGGCGTCGGCGCCGGTTTCCTGCTGATCATCGCCGCCTTCATCATCTTCTTCGCGCCCGGTTTCGGCGGCCTGTTCCTGGAGCACGACAACTTCACCGAGGCCAACCGCCTGGTGACCCCGGAGCACATCAAGCCGGTCTGGTACTACACGCCGTACTACGCGATGTTGCGCGTGGTGCCGAACAAACTGGGCGGCGTGCTGGTGATGTTCTCGGCCATCGCGATCCTGTTCCTGGTGCCGTGGCTGGATAAGGCGAAGGTGAAATCGGTGCGCTACCGCGGCTGGATCTCGAAGGTGATGCTGGGCGTACTGGCGGTGTGCTTCGTCTGGCTGGGCGTGATCGGTTCCGGCCCCGGCACCGACGTGCACGAGACCTACATCGGGCGGGTGCTGACCTTCCTGTACTTCGCGTTCTTCATCACCATGCCGCTATGGACAAGGTTGGACAGGACCAAGCCGGTACCGGAGAGGGTGACCACCCATGACTGAACGCTGGATGGTCCGGCTGGCCCTGACGGCCGCCCTGATGCTGGGCAGTTTCCTGGCCTCCGCCGCCGAAGGCGGCACCAAGCTGCTGCAGGCCGGCAACGATCTCGGTGACCGCGCCTCGCTGCAGCGCGGCGCGCAGCTGTACATGAACTACTGCTCCGGCTGCCATGCGCTGAAGTACCTGCGCTATTCGCGGATGGCGCAGGACCTGGGCCTGACCGAGGAAGAGGTGATGAACAACCTCAACTTCACCGGCTCGGCGATCGGCGACCCGATCCCGGTGGCGATGCCCAAGGAGAACGCCGAGAAGTGGTTCGGCAAGATGCCGCCGGACCTCAGCCTGATCGCGCGCGTGCGCGGCAGTGACTGGGTCTACACCTATCTCAAGTCGTTCTACCTGGACAGCAGCCGGCCGCTGGGCTGGAACAACGCGCTGTTCGCCAACGCGTCCATGCCCAACCCGCTGTGGGAAATGCAGGGCCTGCAGCATGCCGTGCATGGCAAGCCGGAGGCGCCGGGCATGGACCCGCCGGTGACCGGCCTGCGCCTGGAAACGCCAGGCAACGTCGATGCCGGACAGTACGACCAGGCCGTGCGTGACATCACCAACTTCCTCGAATACGCCGGCGAACCGGCCGCGCTCAAGCGCCAGCAGCTGGGCGTGTGGGTGATCCTGTTCCTGGCCCTGCTGACCTTCCTGCTGTACCTGCTGAAGAAGGAATACTGGAAGGACGTTCACTGAATCTGCCGCCGACCATCGCACGGGCCTATTGGCTTTTGTGATGGTCGGTTGCACACTCGGGGAGGAGTCGATCGCTGGCACGGTGCCGGCGGCGCCGATGCGGCAGGCGGTCTCCTGTCGTGGGAGAGCCTTTGATGGCGGCGAGCGTACGCATGCGCAATACACTGACGCTGTTTTCCTCGAACGACGACGTACTGTGCCACCGTGTACGCCTGGTCCTGGCGGCCAAGGGTGTGACCTTCGACTTCGTTCCGGTCGATCCACAGAACCCGCCTGAAGACCTGATCGACCTCAATCCGTACCACTCGGTGCCGACCCTGGTCGAGCGCGAGCTGGTGCTGTACGCGGCGTCGGTGGTCAGCGAATACCTGGACGAGCGCTATCCGCATCCGCCACTGATGCCGGTTGATCCGCTGTCGCGTGCCCGCATCCGGTTGGCCATGCTGCGCATCGAGCACGACTGGGTGCCGCAGGTGCAGGCCATCCAGCTGGGCAACAAGACCCAGGCCGAGGCCGGTCGCAAGCGCCTGAAAGAACTGCTGACGGCCTCGTTGCCACTGTTCAAGGCCAGCAAGTTCTTCCTCAACCCGGAAATGAGCCTGGCCGACTGCGCGATGGCGCCGATCATCTGGCGCCTGCAGTCGCTGGATGTGCCGCTGCCGAAGGACGGCAAGGCGATCGAGGACTACGGCAACCGCATCTTCCGCCATCCCGGTTTCGTCCGCAGCCTGACCGATCAGGAAAAGAAACTGCGCGATCTGCCGGTCTGATCCGGCCCCGCATTACCCGTCTGCACGCCGACCGGCGTGCAGGCGATCCGCCCCGGCGGGGCGCCGGGCGCGTACACTTCACGCATGACCGAAGACTTCTTCCACATGACCAGCCACCGCCCGTACCTGCTGCGGGCGCTGGTGGAATGGATCAACGACAACCAGCTGACCCCGCACATCCTGGTCGACGCCGGCGTCCCCGGCGTGCAGGTCCCGCCTTCGGCGGTCAAGGATGGCCGGGTTGTGCTCAACATCGCCGAACGCGCTGTCGTGCGGCTGATGATCGACAACGAGATGGTGAGCTTCTCGGCGCGCTTCTCCGGCACCAGCTACCCGGTGCAGGTGCCGATCAGTGCCGTGCTGGCCGTCTATGCCCGCGAGACCGGGCAGGGCATGGCACTGCCGGATGACATTCCGGGCAGCGAAACTGCGCCGACCAGCGACGAACTGCTGCACGAGGAAGGCACGCCGCCGGACGATACCCCGCCGGCCAGTCCGCCGCCCAAGGGTCGCCCGAACCTGCGCGTGGTCAAGTAATCCCTCTGACGCCGCCCCGATGGGCGGCGTTTTCCTTTACAGGATTTACCGGTGGGTGCCGACCGTTGGTCGGCGCTCAAAGCCCTTAGACATCCTCGGCATCCTCCGCATCCGGCCGGATCTGGCTGATCCGCGCCGCGCCCGGGCCAGTGAACGAGATCAACTGGTCGCCGCGCAGCACCATGCGGCCCACGTGGCGATCGATGCCATCGTAGGAATACTCGAACTTGAACGTGCGCTCGAAACCGAGCCGGCCATCCTCGCCGCGCGACAGGCGCAGGCCGGTGGCATGCACTGCCTGGTCCAGCCATTGCACGTCGGCTGCGCGGCAGGCATTGCGTCCCAGCTCGACCGCGCGCTCGGCGGCCGAACGCGCAGCGTTCCAGAAGAAGTAGATGATTCCGCCGGCAATCAGCAACAGCAGCAGGGTGGGCATGGCGTCAGCCGTCAGAGGTCGGTTCCGCAAAGATGGCGGCGAACGTGCGCTGGATCAAGCGCTGGATTCACCGCCGCGGCTGCGGTTCGCTGGATACCGGTTGCGCGGGCACGATGACCGGTTGCGGTGTCGGGGCGGGCTGCATCGGCGTCGCAGTGGGCGAGGGCATCACCAGCGGTGATGTGGCGGTCAACTGCAGCAGTGCTGCCCAGTCCTGGCGGTTGAAGCTGCATTCGTCCTCGCGGCCCGGCGTGCAGCTGGGGTCGATGCCGGTGCTGTTGCGTTCGCGCGCGGGCGGCAGCTTGATCAGCCCGGTGCGGTCCAGCTGCAGCAGCCGCATCGCCACGGTGTTCATCACGTTGCCGCCGACCAGGTACAGGGTCTGGTCGCCGCCAAGATTGGCCGCTACCACCACTTCGCAATGTGATTTCCAGTGGCCCACCGAGCCATTGCCCAGTGCCTGCACCAGCCCGCTGTAGCTGAGCGTGGTGCTGCGGTCGCGCAGGAAGCACAGCAGGTCGCCCGGTGCGGGCTTTGCGGTCGCGGGATCGACCAACCGGTACGGCACGCCCGAGGGGCCGGCCTGGTACGCGGCACGGATGTAGTCGATGTGGCGTGGCGAGGTGTTGAAGCCGGGAACGCCGGACTGCACCATCACCCAGGAAATGAACGCGGCCGACCAAGGGTTGTCGACCAGGAAGGCGCGGCAGTCGCTGTCGGTGTAGCGCGTGCCCAGCGGTGCCAGGCAGCTGCTGGCGCCGGCGATGCTGCCCATTGCGTTGAGCGTGCCGCTGTTGCGCCAGTAGCCGGCCACGCGCTGCCAGGCGATCAGGCCGTTGTCGGCCAAGTGATCGCTTTCGGCCTCGGTGACACTGAGGCTGGCGGCGCGGCCATCGCGATCAATGAAGGGCCGGAACCACAGCCGGTGCTCGTTGCAGGCGGTATTGCGGATGGCCACCGCCAACGGGCTCAGGCCGAAGCGGGGCGGCACATCGCAGGCTTCGGCGGCCGCTGCGGACAAGGGGGCTGCGGCCAGCAGCAGGCAGGCAGGCAAGAGCATCCGGCGCATGCGCGGCTCCTGTGGGGGATGACCGCAGCGTCGCAGCGCTGTCGTGAACGCCGGGTGTGAGAACCGGGTCAGGCCTCAGCCCGGCGGCGGGCCCAGCTTCAGCGACAGATCAATCGCCTGCACGTGCTTGGTCAGGCCGCCAATGGAAATGCAGTCCACGCCGTCCTCGGCGATCGAACGCAGGCCACCCAGTCCGACGCTGCCGGAGACTTCCAGCGGGATGCGGCCCGCCGTGATGCGCACCGCCTCGCGGCGCAGGTCGGGGCTGAAGTCATCCAGCAGGATGCGTTCGCAACCAGCCTCCAGCGCCTGGCGCAGCTGCGCAAGATCCTCGACCTCGACCACCAGCGGCAACCCAGGCCATTGCCGGCGTGCGGCCGCCACGGCTGCGGCCAGTGAACCGGCAGCGCGGATGTGGTTTTCCTTCAGCATCACCGTGTCGTACAGGCCGAAACGATGGTTCTCTCCACCGCCGCAGCGCACCGCGTACTTCTGCGCCAGGCGCAGGCCGGGCAGGGTCTTGCGGGTGTCGAGGATGCGCGTGCCGGTGCCGGCCACGGCCGCCACGTAGCGCGCGGTGGTCGTGGCGGTGCCGGACAGCGTCTGCAGGAAGTTCAGCGAAGTGCGCTCGGCGCTCACCAGGCTGCGGCTGCGCCCGTGCAGCAGCGCCAGTACGGTGCCGGCGGTGACCGTGTCGCCCTCGGAGACATGCCATTCGATGCGCACGTCCGGATCGAGTGCGCGGTGGGTGGCGTCGAACCAGGGGCGGCCGGCGATCACCCCGTCCTGCTTGCACAGCAGGTAGGCGCTGTCGGCCTGGTCGGGCAGCAGGGCGGCGGTGACGTCACCGCTGCCCAGGTCCTCGGCCAGCGCACGCGCGACATCGGCGGCGACAACGGCCGCATCCGGCGTCGGCAGCGCGCTCATGCGGCCGGGAAGTCGGCGATCTGGGCGGTTGGAATGGCTTCCTCGGCCAGCAGCACCGGGATGCCGTCGTCAACGCGGAACACCTGCTTGCGGTCGCGGGTGACCAGCGCTTCGCGCAGCGGCTGCGCCAGCGGGTTGCCATCGGCCTTGTTCACCGCGCCGGCGGAAATGGCCTTGTTGAGGGCTTCCAGGCCCTTGCCATCCAGCAGGGACAGGGGCTGGCGGGTGTCCGGTGACACCAGCAGGTCGAGCAGCTTGCGATCCATGGTTCTTCGTCTTGCGTGGAAGATGGCTAGAATACGTCTTTAAGGCAGGTGACGGCCAATGACCCCCAACCCGATCGCGCCGCTTGTCGGCATCGTCATGGGTTCCCGTTCCGACTGGGAAACCATGCAGCACGCCGCCCAGAAGCTTGAAGCTCTGGGTGTTCCGTTCGAAGTGAAGGTAGTGTCCGCGCATCGGACGCCGGATGTGTTGTTCAGTTACGCCGAGCAGGCGGGCCCGCGTGGCCTGCGCGCGATCATCGCCGGTGCCGGCGGGGCCGCGCACCTGCCGGGCATGATCGCCGCCAAGACTGCCGTGCCGGTGCTGGGCGTGCCGGTGCAGTCCAAGGCCCTCAACGGCATGGATTCGCTGCTGTCGATCGTGCAGATGCCAGCCGGCATCCCGGTCGCCACCTTCGCCATCGGCAATGCCGGCGCCTCCAACGCCGCGCTGTTCGCCGCCGCGATGCTGGCCAGTGACCAGCCGGCGATCGGCCAGGCGCTCGACGCGTTCCGCGCACGCCAGACCGAAGACGTGATGGCCCACGACGATCCGCGCCAATGAGCCTGACCGTAGGCATCCTGGGTGGCGGCCAGCTCGCCCGCATGATGGTCCTGGCCGGTGCGCCGCTGGGATTGCGCTTCGAACTGTACGACCCCGCAGCCGACGCCTGCAGCGGCCCGCTGGCGCCGCTCACCGTCGGTGCCTTCGATGACCGCCAGGCGCTGGCGGATTTCGCGGCCAAGGTCGACGTGGTCACGTTCGATTTCGAGAACGTGCCGGCCGACAGCGCGCAGTTCCTGGCCGACCGCGTGCCGGTCTACCCGCCGCCGGCCGCACTGGCCGTGGCCCAGGACCGGTTGAGCGAGAAGACCCTGTTCCAGCAGCTGGGCATTCCGCTGCCGGCCTTCGCTGACATCCGCAGCCGTGACGAGTTGGCCGCGAAGGCTGCCGAGTTCGGTCTGCCGTGCATCCTCAAGACCCGCCGCCTCGGTTACGACGGCAAGGGTCAGTTCCGCCTGCGTAGCGAGGCCGACATCGATGCCGCATGGGATGCGCTGGGTGCGCAGGTCGAGCGTACTGGTCTGATCCTGGAAGGCTTCGTGGCCTTCCAGCGGGAGGTCAGCGTGGTTGCCGTGCGTGGCCGCGATGGCAGCTTCGAGGCCTGGCCGGTCACCGGCAACTGGCACGTCGACGGCGTGCTGTCGGCCAGCGTGGCGCCGGCCGTGTTGTCGGCCGCCGAGCACGAGGCCGCGATCGGCTATGCCCGTCGCGTCGCCGAGCACCTGCAGTATGTCGGCGTGTTCGCGCTGGAGCTGTTCTGCCGCGATGGCGAGCTGTTGGCCAACGAGATGGCGCCGCGCGTGCACAACTCCGGCCACTGGACCATCGAAGGCAGCGAGACCTCGCAGTTCGAGAATCACCTGCGCGCCGTGCTGGGCCTGCCGCTGGGCAGCACCCGCATGCTCGGCCATGCCTGCATGCTGAACTGGCTGGGCGCGATGCCGGACCCGGCGCCGGTGCTGGCCCAGGCCAGCGGCCACTGGCACGACTACGGCAAGGAGCCGCGTGAGGGCCGCAAGGTCGGTCATGCCACGCTGCGCGATGATGCTGCTGATGCACTGGCCGATGCACTGGACCAGGTGGGTCTGGAGCTGGGTCGCCAGGCCCAGGTGGCGCCGGCGGTACACGCGCTGCGCAACCGCTGAACCCGGTAGCGCCGGCCGCTGGCCGGCAATGCAACGATGTGGCGCGCCGGTGCAGGCATCGGCGCAACATTCCCGGTGGTAGCGTGGAGCTCCTTTCACAGGAGTCACGACCATGCTCGACTGGAATGCCTACCGCAAGGAACTGAAGGGCCGCATCGGCGAGATCGGCAAGCTCTCGCCGGATACGGTCAAGGGCTATGCCACCCTGGCCAATGCCGGCGCGCAGACCAACTACCTGGATGCCAAGACCCGCGAGCTGATCGCGCTGGCCGTGGCAGTGACCACCCGCTGCGACGGCTGCATCACCGTGCATGTGGATGCAGCGCTGAAGCACGGCGCCAGCCGCGAGGAAATCGCCGAGGCGCTGGGCGTGGCAGTGTCGCTCAATGCAGGCGCCGCGCTGGTGTACTCGGCACGGGTGATGGACGCGGTGGCCGCGCACGAGAGCGCGTGAAGCTCCGTACTGTTTCCCGGTAGTGCCGGCCGCTGGCGGGCGGATCGGGTATGGTCGTGCGCGTATGGGGATGCCGGCCAGTGGCCGGCACTACCCCGTGGCGGAGCCGCTGCCTCAGCGCAGCTGGCTTTCGGCGAATTCCCAGTTGACCATCTGCCAGAACGCGTCCAGATAGCGCGCGCGATCATTCTGGTAGTCGGTGTAGTAAGCGTGCTCCCATACGTCGCAGCACAGGAGCGGGGAGCTTTCGCCGGTCAATGGCGTGCCGGCGTTGCGGGTGGCCTGCAGGCCCAGCTGCCCGCCCGGATGCTGCACCAGCCACACCCAGCCCGAGCCGAACAGGCCCAGTGCGGTGCGGTTGAATTCCTCGCGCAGGCGCTGCACGTCGCCGAACTGGCGCTTGACCAGCTCGCCCAGCCGCCCCTGCGGCTCACCGCCGCCGCGCGGGCGCAGGCACTGCCAGTAGAAGCCATGGTTCCAGGCCTGTGCGGCGGCATCGAACAGCGTGCCCTGGGCGTGGCGGACGATCTCTTCCAGTGACGCTTCCTCCCACTCGGTGCCGAGGATGCCGGCGTTGACGGCATCCACGTAGGCACGATGGTGGCGGCCGTGATGCAGTTCCACGGTCTGTGCGGACAGATGCGGCTGCAGGGAGCCGGAAAGGTAGGGCAGGGCAGGCAATTCGACAGGCATGGACAGGTTCGTGGCCAGGGGGCGGCGGCAGCCGGTTCCATCCGCTTACAATGGCGGCTACCGTGGGCAGTCTAGCCGACCATCACGGTCGGTTTGTCCGGCGAAGCAAGGAGTGTGGTTGTGGCGGTAATGCAGCAAATCCAGGCCGAGGTCGATCGTTACCCGCTCGTGCTGTTCATGAAGGGCACCCCGCAATACCCGATGTGCGGCTTCTCCAGCCGCGCCGTACAGGCGTTGATGGCGGCCGGCGCGGTCACCCTGCGCACCGTCAACGTGCTGGAAGAGCCCGAGATCCGCGCCAACCTGCCGCGCTTTTCCAACCTCCCGACCTTCCCGCAGCTGTTCATCAACGGTGAGTTGATCGGCGGCTGCGACATCGTGCTGGAGCTGTTCGAAGCCGGCGAGCTCAAGCGCATCGTCGAAGAGGCGACCCAGGGATGAGTGCCTGGCCATCGACGTCACCGACCGACGGGGCGCTCGATGGCCGCCCGTTGCAGGATCGCGTGGTACTGGTCGCCGGTGCCGGTGGTGGGCTGGGCAGTGCTGCGGCAGTGGCTGCTGCAGCCGCTGGGGCCACCGTGGTCCTGCTGGGCCGCAAGCCGCGGCGCCTGGACCGTGTCTACGCCCAGGTCCAGGCGGTCGGCCCGGAACCCCTGCTGTACCCGTTGGACCTGGAAGGCGCAGGCCCCGACGACTATGCCGAGCTGGCCCAGGCCCTGCAGCGCGAGCTGGGGCGGCTGGACGGCCTGCTGGTCTGTGCCGCCCACTTCCCGGGCCTGACCCCGTTCGAGCTGGCCGACCCGGCCAGTTTCGCCCGCGCGGTGCACGTTACCTTGACCGCGCCGGCCTGGCTGGCCCAGGCCTGCCTGCCACTGCTGCGGCAGCGCGAAGATGCGGCGCTGGTGTTTGCGGTCGATGCCCCCGACCGGGTCGGGCAGGCTTACTGGGGCGGTTACGGTGCGGCCCAGCATGGCCTGCGTGGTCTGATTGCCAGCCTGCATGACGAACTCGGCCGCAGCCCGGTACGGGTCAGTGGCCTGTACCCCGGCCCGCTGCGCACAGCCCTGCGGGCCCGGGCGTATTCCGTCGACCAGGACCCGGCCGCCCAAGGCCCGGAGGCCGCCGCCGCTGCGGCCGTGACCCTGTTGTCCGGTGCTGGCGCCACCTGGCGCGGCCGGATTCTCGATGCCAGCGGGGCGTCCCCGGCCGAGTGAGCGCCGGGGAAAGGCGGAGTGAAGAACCCGTCACGATTGCGTTGCGATCCGGTGCCGTTTGTCGCACAACCGTCACATTGATGGCGTAGCGTGTTAATCTAGTGTTAACCGTTGTGGCTTCCTTCAGCCAAGCGGTAGGGAACCCCAGATAAATGTCCGACCAGCCACCCGCAGGGCTGTTTGGATGCGCTTTTTTTCCGCCATCGCCAACTCGCATCGAGGCTACCGAAAAATGACCCACCCACTCCGGATGTCCAAGCTCACCCTTGGTCTCGTGGCTGCGCTCGCCGCCGCTCCCGCCTTCGCCCAGAGCACCTCTGCCGGTGTTGGCGGCCAGGTGATGTCCTCTGCAGGCCAGCCTGTCGCTGGCGCTGAAGTCACCATCACCCACACCGAGTCGGGCACCGTTTCGCGTGCCACCACCGACGCGTCGGGTCGTTACAACGCGCGCGGCCTGCGCGTGGGTGGCCCGTACACCATCACCATCACCAAGTCCGGTGAAGGCACCAAGACCGAAGAAGGTGTCTACCTGAACCTGAACCAGGTCAACACGGTCAACGCCAGTCTCGGCGGCGACCTGGCCGCCACCAACCTGGACGCCGTGAACGTTGTCGCCACCGCCGGCGGCCTGGACCTGTTCAGCGCCACCAAGATGGGCAGCGGCACCAACGTGACGCGCGAAACGATGGACGCGCTGCCGTCGGCCAACCGCAACATCCAGGACTACATCCGCCTGGATCCGCGTATCTCGCAGGTCAGCAAGGCTGACGGCGCGATCTCGGCCGGTGGCCAGAACACCCGTTACAACGCCATCCGCATCGACGGCATCAGCGCCTCCGATCCGTTCGGCCTGGGCTCCAACAACCTGCCGACCGAGCGTCAGCCGGTGTCGATGGACGCCATCCAGGAAATCAACATCGACCTGGCCAACTACGACACCACCATCGCTGGTGGTACCGGTGCGGTGATCAACGCCGTGACCAAGTCGGGTACCAATGAATTCCACGGCACCGTGTACGGTTCGTACCGCGACAAGGACATGGTCCGTTCGCGCCTGGAAGGTGACAAGCAGGACTTTAACGGCTTCAAGGACGAGAAGACCTACGGCATGACCTTCGGCGGCCCGATCGTCAAGGACAAGCTGTTCTTCTTCACCAACTACGAAAAGTACGAGCGTAGCGGTGGCGGCGTCAGCCTTGGCGAAAGCCCCTACAACAAGGCTGGCGGCATCAGCGATGCTGATATCGCCCGCGTCCAGAAGCGCATGTCCGATCTTGGCTATCAGGTCGGCGGCGTCGGTGCGCTGAACAACAAGACCGAGATCGAAGAGTACGCGGTCAAGCTGGACTGGAACATCAACGAGAACCACCGTGCGGCCCTGCGCTACAACAAGATGAAGCAGGACGTGGTGCGTTTCCCGAAGGTCAGCAACAGCGAAATTTCGCTGAGTGACTTCTGGTACACCCAGCCGACCGAGTATGAGACCTGGATGGGTGAACTGTTCAGTGACTGGTCCGAGAACTTCTCGACCGAGTTCAAGGTCTCGCACAAGGACTACTCGTCCAACCGCGTTGCCGCTTCGCACCTGCCGCAGATCCGCGTCCGCTTCGACAACAATAATTCGCTGTACCTGGGTACCGAGCAGAACACCCACACCAACCTGGTGGAGTCGAAGGAACTGAGCGCCTTCGGTGCCGGTACCTGGTATGTCGGTGACCACACCGTCAAGTTCGGCTTTGACTACACCGACAACGACCTGATGAACTTCTACGGTCGCAACCTGTACGGCGCGTATGAGTTCGCCAACCTGGCTGCGTTTGAAGCCGGCACCCCGTCCGCGTACCAGGTGCGCGTGCCGCGTGCTGGTGGCAGCCTGGATGACATTCCGGCGAAGTTCCACCTGAAGAACACGGGTCTGTTCATCCAGGATACCTGGGCGATCAACTACAACCTGAGCCTGATGTTCGGTGTCCGCGTTGACATGCCGGACTTCAGCACCCAGCGCCTGTACAACCCGCGCATCGAGCAGCTGTACGGCTTCAACAACACCAAGCTGGTCGACAAGAAGCTGTTCCAGCCGCGCGTCGGCTTCAACTACACCTTCGATAGCGACCGTCCGACCCAGCTGCGCGGTGGCGTGGGCCTGTTCGGCGGTGCTGCCCCGAACGTGTGGCTGGCGGGTGCCTACCAGAACACCGGCCTGAACTACGCCGAGTACAACCTGACCCGCAATCCGGGTGGTTTTAGCTTCGATGCTGACAATCCGTTCATCCCGGACCCGTCGCTTGCTTCGGCACGTCAGAACGTCGACCTGATCGCTCCCGGTACCCGCCTGCCGTCGGTCTGGAAGGCCAACCTGGCCTTCGATCACGAACTGCCGTGGTACGGCATCGTGGCGTCGGCCGAGCTGCTGGTCACCAAGGTCAAGGATGGTCTGTACTTTGATCGTCTGGACGTCATGACCCCGAATGCCAACCGCTCGGTTGGTCAGGACGGTCGTGCGCTGTACTGGAACGACTACGGCATGAACGGTGCCAATGCTGGCTCGAACGGCATGCAGGCTGGCCAGAAGAACGGTCGTGCCTGCTCGGCCACCGATCAGACCTGCCCGAGTGACCGTGTCAACCGTCCGAGCGATATCGGCGACGTGATCCTGCTGCGCAACACCGACAAGGGTCGCGGTTCCCAGGCTACGTTCTCGCTGGCCAAGCCGCTGACCGAGAACTGGGGCTGGTCGCTGGGTTATACCTACACTCAGGCGAAGGAAGTGAGCCCGCTGTCCAGCTCGCAGAACACCTCGAACTGGAACAACACGCTGAGCCTGAACGCCAACGACAACGTTGCGTACAACTCGCGCTATGCGATCAAGGACCGCATCACCGGTACCCTGGAGTGGAAGCACAACTTCTTCGGTGACAATGCCACCCGCGTCGGCCTGTTCTATGAAGGCCGTTCGGGTCGTCCGTACAGCTACGTGTTCTATAACGACGTGAACGGCGACGGCGCAGGCACCAACGATCTGTTCTACGTGCCGAAGGGCCCGGGTGACGTGATCTTCACCGGCGGCGCCGACATGGAGAAGAAGTTCTTCGAATGGCTGGCGCAGAATCCGGAGCTTGATGCCTACCGTGGCAGCGTGGTCCCGGCCAACGCGCACCGCGCCAAGTGGGTCAACAGCTTCGATGTCCGCATCAGCCAGGAGTTCCCGGGCTTTGCGAAGACCCACAAGGGCGAGATCGCGCTGGACATCATGAATGTCGGCAATCTGCTCAACAAGAAGTGGGGTCTGATCGACGATTACGGCTTCTACGCCACCCGTCGCGTTGCCAACTACTCGGGTATCGACCCGGCTACCGGCAAGTACCTGTACAACTTCACCGGCCGTACCGACAACTCGTCGATCCAGGAAAACAACAACGACAAGGGCAACACCGCCGTGTCGCGCTGGTCGATGCAGCTGACCGTGAAGTACAAGTTCTGATCCGTCAGAGCCTGAAGCAGTAAGTGGAAACGGCCGGGGAAACCCGGCCGTTTTCCGTTCATGCGAAAGTCCTTGCAGGTCATCTGGCATCGGCGTAGCATCCGGAAATGTGCGCGGTGCCAACGCCGCCGATGCGGTCCCGGAAAGGCGAACGCGGGAAGCACACATCCAACGGTCGGGCTTCCCGGCCGTTTTGCTTTTTAAGGGGGCGGCAGTACAGTCGGAAACCTTGAAGGAAGCGAAAAATTGGACATGACCACGAACGAAAAATCAGCCCGTGCACTGCCGGTGCAGGACGCGCGGATCTACCCGCGCGGTGGGCTGGATGTGCTGTCGCGGGCCGAAGTGGCTCGCCTGCGCGATGCATCTGCGGGCGGCATGCACGAGCTGCTGCGCAGATGCGCGCTGGCCGTGCTGACCAGCGGCAGTGCCTCTGACGATCCGCGCGCGGCGCGCGATCTGTATCCCGATTTCGACATCCAGGTGGCGCAGCAGGATCGCGGCGTGCGTATCGACCTGGTCAATGCGCCGGCAATGGCCTTTGTCGACGGCGAGATCATCCGCGGTGTCGCCGAACTGCTGTTCGCGGTGGTGCGTGACCTGGCCTACATGGCCATCGAGATGGGCCCGGCCTACGCGGCCGAGCTGGAGTCGTCCGAGGGCATCACCAACGCGGTGTTCGGCCTGCTGCGCAATGCGCGCATCCTCAACCCGGGCGACCCGAACCTGGTCGTGTGCTGGGGTGGCCATTCGATCTCGCGCGACGAATACCTGTATACCAAGCAGGTGGGCTACGAGCTGGGCCTGCGCGGCCTGGACATCTGCACCGGCTGCGGTCCAGGCGCGATGAAGGGCCCGATGAAGGGCGCCACCATTGCCCACGCCAAGCAGCGCCGTACCGTGACGCGTTACATCGGCCTGACCGAGCCGGGCATCATCGCCGCCGAGTCGCCGAACCCGATCGTCAACCACCTGGTGATCATGCCGGACATCGAGAAGCGCCTTGAGGCCTTCGTCCGCATTGGCCACGGCATCATCGTGTTCGCCGGTGGCGTCGGCACTGCCGAGGAAATCCTGTACCTGCTCGGCATCCTGCTGCGCGAGGAAAACAAGGACCTGCCGTTCCCGCTGATCCTGACCGGCCCGACGGTGGCGGCGCCGTACTTCGAGCAGATCGACCGCTTCATCCGCCTGACCCTGGGCGATGCGGCCGCCGAGCGCTACGAGATCGTCATCGGCGACCCGGTGGCGGTGGCAAAGAAGATGGCCAACGGCATCAAGCGCGTGCGTGAGCACCGCCTGGCACAGAAGGACTCGTTCTTCTTCAACTGGTCGATCGAGATTCCGTGGGAGTACCAGCAGCCGTTCGTGCCGACCCACGAGGCAATGGCCGCGCTGGACCTGCACCACGGACGTGCCCCGCACGCCTTGGCGGCCGACCTGCGCCGCGCGTTCTCGGGCATCGTCGCCGGCAACGTGAAGGAAGACGGCATGCGTCGCATCGAACAGTTCGGACCGTTCCAGATCCATGGCGACCCGGACATGATGCAGGCGCTGGACGCGTTGCTGCGCGCTTTCGTCGAGCAGCGCCGGATGAAGATCTCCGGCGAATACCAGCCCTGCTACCAAGTGCTGGCCTGAGCCCGGGCCGGTGCGATGGGGATCGCGCCGGCCGGTGTGGGAAGGTGCGGGTCGTCAAGGCTTTGACGCCCGTCGCCCCGGAATGACCGTTCATCCTGCCGCCGCTTGCCGGTGGCAGGGCGATGGCCCATGGTGGCCATCAACACGCTGGGGAGCGTCCAATGTCTTTGCGCCGGCAAAACGGCTTTACGCTGGTTGAGTTGATGGTCACGGTTGCCGTGCTGGCGATCCTGAGCACCATCGCCTATCCCAGCTTCCAGAGCACGATCCGCTCAAATCGTGTGGCCACGACGACCAACGAACTGATCGCGTCGCTGGCACTTGCCCGTTCCGAGGCAATAAAGAACACGCATGGTGGGGCTGTATGCGCATCCACAGCGGGCAAAGAATGTGATGGCAGCAGCTGGACCGACGGCTGGATGGTCTGGGAGGATCGCAACGGTAACGGGTCGCTTGATTCCGGTGAGAACGTGCTGCGCTACAGCGAAGGTCGCCCGACCATGAAGTCCGCAACTGAAACGTTGACCATCGGCTTCGATGGACGTGGCCGCAATCGCGCCAACGCGGAAGTGGATGTGACACTTCGCCCTGAGAAGTGTGGCGACCAGCCCCTGCAGCGGACGCTACGCATATCGCCTACGGGACAGGTCCGGCTGTTGAAGGAGAGTTGCTCATGAGAAGGATCGGCTTCCAGCCTCACCGTACCGCGCAGGGGGGCTTTACCCTGATCGAGGTCATGATCGCGATCCTGGTGATGGGTATCGGCCTGCTGGGCTTCGCGCTGCTGCAGACGATGAATGTACGGTTCGTGCAGAGCGCGAACTACCGCACCCAGGCCACCAACCTGGGGTACGAGCTGCTTGATCAGATCCGGGCCAACCGGATCAACGCGCTCAGCTATGCCGGTACCTATGCTGCTACCACTGGCAAGGGGGACTGCGCGCCGTCCATTGGCAAGGATATCGGCAAGGATGACTTCACCCGCGACTGGCGCTGTCGCCTGGGCCGCGCACTGGGTGACTCGGCATCCGGAACGGTAACCGTCAATGACGGTCGGGTACGGGTGTCGGTCAGTTGGGGCGATGAGCGTTGGAATCCCGATTCGAAGGCTGACACCACCTTTGCTGCCGAGAGCCTGCTGTGATGACCAGAATGCGCTCCCGCCAAACGATCAGTGGCCTGTCGTTGATCGAGTTGATGATCGCCCTGACCATCGGCCTGATCATCATGCTGGGCGTGGTCCAGGTGTTCGCCGCTTCACGCACGGCCTACCAGCTGTCTGAAGGGCTGGCGCGGGTCCAGGAGAACAGCCGTTTCGCGATGGATTCCCTGCAACGCGAACTGCGCATGGCCGGACACTTCGGCTGCGTGAATGATCAGGCGCATGATCCGCAGGGCACCTTGGCAACCACCTTCGCTGCGGGAGGCCACCCCGCGCTGGACTTCGCGCGGTCGATCCAGGGCTACGAAGCAACGGATACCAAGCCGGGCGACGCAGTGACGTTGGCGGCAACGCCGTCAACGGGGGGCAACAAGTACTCCCCGGCGTTGCCGAGTGAGTTCGCCGCGGCCATCAAGAACCGGGTCGACGGCAGCGATATCGTCGCTCTGCGCTATCTGGTGCCGACCGGTGTGCCGGTCACGGCGGTAGCCGGAACGGTTGCCCAGCCGGTTTTCAGTTTTGATCCCAAACGTCTTGCCGTGCTTGATAGCGGAGTTACCGACCCGGGGCTGTTCGGTGTGGCCGACTGCATTTCCGCCACGGTCTTCCAGGCTCGTGCGATCGATGCAAAGGCCGGCACCGTGACGGTGGGCACTGCACCCAACAACGACGTGGCCATCGCCCGCAACTACGAGCCCGGCCAGGCGGTGCTGTATCGCGCCGAGACGTCGATCCTGTACGTGGGCTACGACGCTACGACCAAGCAATCGTCGTTGTATCGCCTTCGTTTCACCGCCAAGCCCGGTGCTGCCCTGGTGGCGGGACCGGCAGAGGCGCTGGTCGAAGGCGTGGAGAACATGCAATTGCTGTATGGCCAGGATCACGGTCTGAGCACGGTGTCGCCCACCGGCTACATTGATCGCCAGGGTACCGCGACCGATGTTCAGGCCTCCATCGTGCCGGCCTCGCGTGGCTGGCAACGTGTGGGCACGGTGCAGCTGGGGCTGGTGGTATCCAGTCCAGATCCGGCCGCATCTGTCCAGGCCAGTTCGAGTGCGCCGCTGACCGCGCTCGGCGTGACCTATACCGCGCCCTCTGACGGCCGCATGCGCGCCGCCTACCAGAGCACGATCGCTCTGCGCAATCGCCTGTATGGCAACTGAGGCCACCATGCGTACCCATCCCGCCCGCCGCCGCTCTCTGCATTCACCGCGTTCCCAGCGCGGCGCGGTGCTGTATGTCGTGCTGATCATGCTTGTACTGATGGCCCTGCTGGGTATCGCCGGCATGCAGGTCACGAGCATGCAGGAACGGATGGCCGCCAACTATCTGCGCAGCAACGTTGCCTTCCAGAACGCTGAGGCCGACGCCCGGCAGACCGAGAAATCCATCGAGAAGGCACTGGCTGACGGGGGCATCTTCAAGGCCAACCAGGAGGAATGCAGTCCCTCCTACGATCCGCAGACGTGGGCCGATGGTCTCAGTGAAACCAAGTCCACCTACACGCGTCGCATCGACAAGTGCTTTGCGGCGTCCAGCCGGCGCACCGGCGGCCGACAGAACGAAGAAACCGGGAACATCTACCAGGTCACGGCGCTTGCCAGTGACGATCCCTCCAATGCGTCCGCCAGTGCGGTCATCGACACGATCTTCATCCCATGAACAGCGAGCGCCGTTTCCTTCGACTTCGTTCCTCCACCTGGCTGCGGGCCGGTGTTGGTGTTGCTGCGCTTGCGGGCCTTGCCGCGTTGATCATTCCACTGCAGGCCGCGCTTGGTGACTACGACATCGCGCAGGAGCCGCTGTACAGCAAGCAGAGCCAGCCGCCATTGATGATGATGGTGATGTCGCGCGACGAGCAGCTGTTCAACAAGGCCTACAGCGACTACAGCGACCTGGATGGGGACGGGGTGCTGGATACCACCTACCAAGACAAGTTCGATTACTCAGGCTACTTCGACTACAACCTCTGTTACTCGTACAACAGTGGTGTCTTCAAGGCCAATGCAGAGGCAAAGGGCGCCAACAAGCACAGTTGCAGCGGCGCGTGGTCGGGCAACTTCCTCAACTGGGTGACGATGAGTCGTCTGGATGTGATGCGCTACGTTCTGTACGGCGGTCAACGCTTCACCGATACGAAGGAAAAGACGGTGTTGGAGCGGGCGCCGATCCCCAGCGATCTGCATGCGTGGGTCAAGGTCTACAGTGGGTCGAATCTTCGCGAGTTCGCCAACCTTCCTGGAAGCGGGACAGCTTTCAGCTTCTGCAGCGTAACGCGTTCGGACAAGGGTGCGCCTTTGATGCGTGTGGCAGAAGGTTCATTTACCGAATGGGCTTCGACTGCCAGCAATCAGTGCGATACCGGACGAGCCAGCAACGCCGATGGCTACGCCGACATTCCCCGCTCGACCTCGGTCCCGGACTACACGGTACGTGTCGAGGTGTGTGATGCCAACTCCACAGTGCGCGAGAGTTTCTGCCGCAAATACAACGATGGCATCACCGACCGCTTCAAGCCGGCTGGGCTGCTGCAGACCTACGGTGAGAGCGGGCGACTGCGCTTTGGACTCGTGACGGGAACCTACGCCAATCCGCGGGATGGTGGTGTCCTGCGGCGGAACATCGGCAAGATCGCGGGCAACGGTACGAAATTCTGCGGCACGGGTGATGAAATCGACCTGTCTACGGGGCAGTTCTGCTACCTGAACCTGACGGGAAGTGCCAAGGCCGACGACGAGGGGGTGATCAACGCGATTTCCAGCTTCCGTTTGGACAACTGGAACTGGTCCAACAACTGGAATGACTGCAACACCTACGGCATCCTCAATCGTCAGGACCAGAAGGGAAATGGCAACCTGGCCGACCCGGGAACCGGTGGCCAGAAGTGCAGCGCCTGGGGCAACCCGTTGGCGGAAATGTATGCTGAAGCACTGCGCTACATCACGGCGGGCTCCAAGATCTACAGCGACAGCGGAGATCTCAGCGGCCTGCCGACCAATATCGGCTGGAAGGATCCCTATCGCCTGCCCGCAGATGGAGGCAACTCCTATTGTGCGACCTGCAACATTCTGGTGCTGTCTTCGGGTCTGCCGTCCTTCGACAGTGATAACGTCGGTTCCGTGACCGGCCTCGCGTCTGCGGAGTCCGCGACCGATGCAGTCGGCACGGCCGAAGGAATCGCCGGCAAGAGCTACATGATCGGTCGCGTGGGTGATACACCGCGCGGTGCTTCGCTTGATACCCACAGTGATATCTGCCAGGGGCAGACAATCGGCAGCCTCAGCAAGGCGCGCGGTATCTGCCCGGACATTCCCTCCATGGAAGGCAGCTTCCTGATGGCGGGGCTGGCCAAGGCGGCCGCGGTGACCGATCTGCGCCCCAACGTGCAGAACAAGCCAGGTACGTACAAGGTCACTGCCACCACCTACGCCGTTGCCATGGCCGAGAATCTCCCGCAGTTCGAGATCGCGGTGGGCAACAGCAAGATCGGATTGGCTCCGCTCTGCCAGGCCAACAACACCGGTGGCGCAACGGCAGCGAGCGCTGGCTGGCGCAGCTGCTTCCTGGGCTCGGTCGGCATTGGCACCAAGCAGGCCAACGACACCGGCGGAAAGCTGGTCTATGGCCGTCCTTACCGTACAGATGCGAAGTCCGGCAGCTTCTCGCTGGTGTGGGAAGACTCCCTGTGGGGCAATGACCATGACAACGACGTCGTTGCCATGCTGAGCTACTGCGTGGGTGCGGCGTGCAACGACACCGGGGATTTCAACGACATCTGCTGGCGTGCTGATGCGAAAGTGAGCAACAGTGCTGCCGGCAATACACGACTGTGCAACTACACAACCGTGGTAAAGAATAGAGTGGAGAGCTGGATCGGTACGACCCTGGCTGGCAAGGTTGAAGAGGATGAGGTACTCGTCCGCATTGAGAACCTGTCGGCCTACGCGGGCAACGCAATGTTGACCGGCTACACGATCACAGGCTCGAATGCCTCCAGCACCGTGCAGCGTCTGGCGCTGCGCCCGGGCAACAGCAATGGCTCTGTGCTGACCAGCTCAAACAACTTCCGCGACGATTGGCAAAAGCCGGTAGTCATCAAGTACAAGGCCTCTACCACTGCCGCTGGCCAGCTTGAAAGCCCGCTGTGGTATGCCGCCAAGTACGGTGTCCCGGCCGGTAAGAAGTGGGACAGCAAGAAACCAGGCGTGCCGGACAACTACTTCCTGGCACGCAATCCGACCAAACTGAAGGAGGCGCTGGAGGCGATCTTCAACAGTGCAGCGGAAGGTGATGCGCCGGTCGGTGGTAGCGGCAGTGGCGCGCGTATTTCGACCAACTCGTTCACCGTATCGTCCCATTACAGCGTGCCCTCTGGCACCGTGGACTGGACCGGTGATGTCATTGCCACCCAGGTTGACGGCCAAGGTGCGGATGGTGCCGTGCTCTGGAAGGCGTCCAGCAACATCGGCAGTGCCACGCGCCGCATCTACATGGCGACGTCCCCGACCAAGACCGCGTCCGATGGCACGGTGACCCCGGTCAATGCGACCGAGTTCCTGGCCACCAATCTGCCGGGCAGCAATGAGCGGGCGAAGTTGTCTGCGTTGGGATTCAGTGACTCGATTCCTGCCTGGTTCGGCAAGATGACCTCGACCAATCTGGTCAACTATCTGCGGGGTGCCGCGGTGAGTGGCCTGCGTTCGCGCACATCGCCGTTGGGTGACATCGTCAATTCCACCACCGAGATCGTGTCCAAAACGGATGACTTCGGCTATGCAGGCTGGGCGAGGCAGTCGACAGTCAAGTGGAAGGCGACGCTGGGCACGTCTTATGACACCTTCCTGAAAGCGAAGCGTGCGACATCAGGGCCGCCGACGATGATCTATGTTGGCGCCAATGACGGCATGGTGCATGGTTTCAACGGTTCGAATGGGGCGTCCGGCGGCACGGAAGAGCTGGCTTTCATCCCCTCAGCTGCGATGCAGCACATCGCTGAGCTGGCCAATCCCAAGTATGGGCATCGCTACTACGTGGATGGCCCACTGACGTCGTCCGACGTCTACTATGGGGATGCCTGGAACACGGTGCTGGTGGGCACTACGGGTGGTGGTGGCTCCAGCAAGGCGCCCAATGCGGCGAGCGTAGGCAATGGCTCTGTGTTCGCGCTGAATGTAAGCGATCCGACCGCGTTCGGTGCATCGAGTGTGTTGTGGGAAGTCTCGGGCAAGACGGAGTCGGATCTTGGGTTCGTGCTGGGCAAGCCGGCTGTGGTGGCGGTGAAGGGCGCCGATGCCAATGCTGCGCCGCGTTTCGTCGCGATCTTCGGCAATGGCGTCAACTCCACCAGCGGCAAGGCAGCGCTGTTCGTGGTCGATATCCAGACCGGCAAGGTGCTCAAGCGGCTTTCGCCGGTAGGTGCCAAGTACGCGGCACGCAACGGCCTGATCAACATCGCCACGGTGGCGTTGAAGAACAATGACGGCATCACCGACACTGTGTATGGCGGTGACATGCAGGGCAATATCTGGAAGTTTGATCTTTCCAGCACCGATCCGACCGATTGGAACATCGCCCTGTCTGGAACGCCGCTGTTCACCGCTACGCGCAACAACAGCCCGCAGCCGATCATGAGCGGAATCGAGATCAGCACGGGCCCAGGCGGTGGCATCAGTCTGTTCTTCGGTACCGGCCAGTACTTCGCCGCCGATGACAATGCGGTCAGCAGCACTTCGCCAGTGCAGTCGCTGTATGGCATCTGGGACAACCTCGCCAGTGCGGTTGGCACGCGCGACAACCTGGTACAGCAGGTGATCACTACCGGTACATCGGCCAGCGGCTATCAATTGCGTGATGTCACCCGCAATGCGGTGAACTACGGTTCGGCCCGCGGCTGGTATGTGGACCTGCAGGCCGGATCGGCAGTCGAAGGCGAGCGCTTCGTCGGCAACCCGCGTGTGCAGAACGGCATCGTGTTCTTCACGTCCTATGTGCCGGGTACCGCGATCTGCGGCAGCGGCGGTGGCGTGAACTGGCTGTACGGTCTCAACCTGCTGACCGGTGGCGGCCAGATGTCCGGCCTGAGCCCAACCATCGGCGGAGAAGCGCTGTGCACCGGCAACTGCGGTGGTGTCGCCCTGACCAAGAAGGGTGACCTCAGCCAGGGGCCGCCAGTGAAGGACACCAACATCTTTGTGCCCAAGCTTACGCCGTGCAAACCAGGCGATACGGGATGCACGGTCGACAAGATGCTGCAGGCCAGCCAGTGTACGTTTGTGCTGCGTGCGGCCGGCGCCGATCCGCTTTACATGCCTCGGCCCTGTGGACGACAGTCGTGGCGGCAGATCCGTTGATGAATCCGATATCGAGGTTGCCCATGCATGTGTACAGCAGGCGTCGAACCGCCACCGGCTTCACCCTGATCGAGCTGATGATCACCGTGGCCGTGGTTGCCATTCTTGCTGCCATCGCATTGCCTTCGTACCAGGCCTATGTGCGCAAGGCCAATCGTGCCCAGGCCAAGGCCGATCTGGTCGAGCTGGCGCAGATGCTGGAACGGCGGCATACCGTGGAGAACACCTACGCGGGCATGACGCTGCCGTTCTCGCAATCGCCACGCGACGGTACCGCCAGATACACGCTTTCCTATGTGGGAACGCCGAACGGCACCTCCTTTACCCTGCAGGCGGCACCGACCGAGATCCAGAAGAAGGACGACTGCGGCACACTGAGCCTGGACCAGGCCGGACGGAAGACGCCCAATGCCAGCAAGGGGCCTGGATGCTGGTAAAGGGCAGGCCTTTGGGCGGCATTGCAGAAAAGGCTTGCACTCCCCTGCAAGCGCTGGCTAAAATGCGCACCCCGCCCGAATAGCTCAGCCGGTTAGAGCACTTGACTGTTAATCAGGGGGTCGTTGGTTCGAGTCCAACTTCGGGCGCCAGATTCGAGAAAGCCGCGAGAAATCGCGGCTTTTTTCGTTTTTTGCGATGGCGCTGCGGACTTCAGCAGGCGGTGGGCCTTGGCGGGCGCTGGCTCCTGACCCGTCCCGGGACGCTGATGATGACGCGGCTGTGCTCCTGTCCATCCACGCACAACACGATGGACTGGTTGGTACCGGCATTGCGGCCGTCGGGCCGGAACCGCACGTCGGGCCGATGATCGCTGGTGCGCAGGTCGACATGACGCTGGCGTGTCCCGTGCACGCGCAGTTCCCTTGCGGCGGCGGTCGCGCTGTTGGCCGGTTCGACCTGCACCCGCCAGCCCTGGCTCCATGCCTGGTCACACATCATGCCGTCCGACGATCCGCAGACCGTCACGCGGCGGCGTTCGGTGATGGCGGCGCTGCGCGCCATCGACAGGCTGGCGACCAGTTCGGCGCGCAGCGCTTCCGCCTGGAAGTGCCGCAGCGTGCGTTGCCAAGGGCCCCAGGCCAACGCCAGCAGGACCGACAGCACCATGACGGCGACCAGCAGCTCGATCAGATGGAGCCCGCGGTGGAGCCGGGCAGGGCCAAGACGATGGGACATGCCTCCAGCCTCGACGTGCGCCGCGGCATTCACCATCAGCCAACGCCGCGCTCACCTGCCCGGAAACCCCTCAGCGGGCCGTCACTCCATGCCCCGTATACTCACCACTCCCGTGAACTGGCACCACCATGAGCGACCGTTTTGAACTCGTCTCGCCGTATTCGCCGGCGGGCGACCAGCCTGATGCCATCGCGAAGCTGACCAGCAACTTCGAAGCGGGCATCGCCAAGCAGACCCTGCTGGGCGTCACCGGCTCGGGCAAGACCTACACCATCGCCAACGTCATCCAGAACGTGCAGAAGCCGACGCTGATCATGGCGCCGAACAAAACGCTGGCGGCGCAGCTGTATGGCGAGTTCAAGGCGTTCTTCCCGCACAACGCGGTGGAGTACTTCGTCAGCTACTACGACTACTACCAGCCGGAAGCCTACGTACCGTCGTCGGACACCTTCATCGAGAAGGACAGTTCGATCAACGAGCACATCGAGCAGATGCGGCTGGCGGCGACCAAGACCCTGCTGTCGCGCCCGGACGCGATCGTGGTGGCGACGGTGTCGGCAATCTATGGCCTGGGCGCGCCGGAAGACTACCTGTCGCTGCGCCTGATCCTGTCCAAGGGCGAGCGCATCGACCAGCGCGACCTGATCAACCACCTCACCCAGCTGCAGTACACGCGCAACGAATACGAGCTGCAGCGCGGTACGTTCCGCGTGCGCGGCGAAGTGATCGACGTGTTCCCGGCCGAGTCGGACAGCGAGGCGCTGCGCCTTGAACTGTTCGATGGCGAGGTCGAGAAGATCACCCTGTTCGACCCACTCACGGGTGAAACCCTGCGCAACATGCAGCGCTTCACTGTGTACCCGAAGACCCACTATGCGACCACGCGCGAGCGTGTGCTGGCGGCGATCGAGACGATCAAGGTCGAGCTGAAGGAGCGCCTGGAGCAGCTGTACGCGCAGAACAAGCTGGTGGAGGCGCAGCGCCTGGCGCAGCGCACCCAGTTCGATCTGGAAATGATGGCCGAGGTCGGCTACTGCAACGGCATCGAGAACTACTCCCGGCACCTGACCGGCAAGAACGCCGGCGAACCGCCGCCGACATTGTTCGACTACCTGCCGGCCGACGCGCTGCTGGTGATCGACGAATCGCACGTGACCATTCCGCAGATCGGCGCCATGTTCAAGGGCGACCGTTCGCGCAAGGAGACGCTGGTCGAGTTCGGGTTCCGGCTGCCCTCGGCGCTGGACAACCGGCCGCTGCGCTTCGAGGAGTGGGAAGAGCGCTGCCCGCGCAGCATCTATGTGTCGGCCACGCCAGGCCCCTATGAGTACCGCGAGGCCGGTGACGAGATCACCGAACTGGTCGTACGCCCCACCGGGCTGATCGACCCGGTGGTGGAGATCCGCCCGGTGGGCACCCAGGTTGACGACCTGATGAGCGAGGCCAACGCGCGCATCAAGGCCGGTGACCGGGTGCTGGTCACGACGCTGACCAAGCGCATGGCCGAGAATCTCACCGAGTACCTGACCGAGCACGGCATCCGCGTGCGTTACCTGCACTCGGACGTGGACACGGTCGAGCGCGTGGAGATCATCCGTGACCTGCGCCTGGGCAAGTTCGATGTGCTGGTGGGCATCAACCTGCTGCGCGAGGGCCTGGACATGCCCGAGGTGTCTCTGGTGGCGATCCTGGATGCCGACAAGGAGGGCTTCCTGCGCTCGACCGGCTCGCTGATCCAGACCATCGGCCGTGCCGCCCGCAACGTGCGTGGCAAGGCGATCCTGTATGCGGACAAGATCACCCGTTCGATGCAGGCGGCGATCGACGAGACCGACCGTCGTCGCGCCAAGCAGGTCGAGTACAACGAGCAGCACGGCATCGTGCCGCGCTCGGTGGCGCGTCCGATCACCGACGTGCTGGAAGGTGCGCGCTCCGATGCGGCCGAGAAGGAAGCAAAGAAGGGCAAGGGCAAGGGCAGGCCCGGCGTTGCCGAGGAGGGGAGTGACTATCGATCGCTCAGCCCGGCCCAGCTGGCGTCCCGTCTCAAGGCGCTGGAGCAGCAGATGTACCAGCACGCCAAGGACCTGGAATTCGAGGATGCCGCGCGCGTGCGTGACCAGATCCGGCAGCTGAAGGAAGCGAGTCTGGGCTGAACGCGGCAGTGCAGCATCTTCTTCACAAAAGTGTTGCGCTTCACGGCCGGCATCCGTAATATACGCGGCCTGCACCGACGCAATCGCGGACGTTCAGAAGCAAAAACGGGCGGTTAGCTCAGCGGTAGAGCACTACCTTGACATGGTAGGGGTCACAGGTTCGAACCCTGTACCGCCCACCACGAAGTCTCTGGAAGGGGGCTGTCGTGAACTGCAAAGCCCGGCCCTGGCGCCGGGTTTTTACGTAGCAAGGCCAGCTTTCGGGCGGCAAGAACAAGATGGGCGGTTAGCTCAGCGGTAGAGCACTACCTTGACATGGTAGGGGTCACAGGTTCGAACCCTGTACCGCCCACCACCTGGCTCCCGGCATTGCCGGTGCAGCGGTGGATCACGACGGAAGCCGGCCTTGTGCCGGCTTTTCTCGTTTCAGGCATCGATCACGGTTCCACATGGTCAGCGTTGCACGACCAGGTCTTCGACGCTGATCATCCGCTGCAGCTTCCAGTGACCGTCCACGCGCTCCCAGAGCTGGGCGACGCGAACCGTCGCACCACGCGTGGGCTGGGCAACGCCGGGTTCGTGTTGCAGGGGCTGGTTGGCCAGCCTCAGGACCCGGTCCTGGCGCAGCCGGTAAAGCAGCAGGGAGGGCGAACCGCAATCCTGTCGTACGACGTCCGGCTGCTGGGTTTCGGCACGCAGGATCTGGCTGCGAAGGGCCTCTTCAGTGGGCCCGTTGCCAGCGCCGAACAGGCTGGAGAGCAGCAGCATCAGGGCAAGCATCGGCATGGCACGGTGCTCCAGCGGGAAAGTGCACGCAGGCTGGCATGACATGTGGGGTGCTGCAGCCGGCCTGCGACGAAGGCCGGAATTGAACCGCCAAAGACGGCCGGGGGGCGATGAATCCGGGCCGTGCAGGCGTAGACTCCGGTCTACCGCGCAATCGCGCCGTCACTGCAAGGAGCTGCCGCATGAGTGATCACGTTCCGGTTTCCCGGCCCAATCCCATCATCGAACTGCTGTTCGGCGGCAACATGCTGGAGGGTACCTTCAAGGCGGTGATCTGGGTGGCCCTGCTGGCGGCAGTGCTGGCGTGGACCACGTTCCGCTGAGTCTTCCCGCTGCCCTGCAGCACCGGCAGCGTTGCTGGCCTGCGCTCAGGCGCTGAAGGCCTGGCGCAGGCTGCGCAGGGTGGCCTGGCGATGTTCCTTTGCGGTTGCTTCGCCCATCTCAAGTTCCTGCAGGCGCAATCCCACCAGCATCATCGACAACGCATAGCCGCGTGCCGCATCGGTAGCACGCGAAAGGCCCAGTGCGCGGCGCGTCAGCGCGTTCACGTGTTCCAGGTCGGGCAGCAGCCCCAGGTAGGCGCGCTCGGCGCTGTCCAGGTCGGGGGCACGCAGGATCGCGTGCGCTTCAGCAGCAGGGGAGACGGAGGCCATGGGGGGTCCTTGTCCGTTGCGGGCGCTCGATCAGAACGAGCGCATCAGGGAAACGAAGGCCGACGTCTGCGTACCGCGACGGGCCATCGGGCTGTCCTTTACTGCATCGCCGAACCACTGGTTGGCGACGACGCCGGTCGCGCGCCACTTCGTGCCCAAGGGCGTGCTGACTGCGATCTGCAGGCTCGGTGATGTCGCGCTGCCCGGGTTGTAGGCGGCAAGTCCCGAGCGCAGCGCTTCTTCGTCGGTGATGCCGTAGTAGTAGTCGAGCAGGCGCGCACTGGAGTGCACCACGCCGACCTTGGGCACCCAGGTGAAGCGACCGGCCTGGATCGGATAGCTGTAGTGCAGGCGCGACTCCATGCCACCTCCGTGCCCGGTGACCTCGCGCATCACGCTGGCCTCGACGATGCCCCAGTCGGCGCTGTACTCACCGTTGATGCCGGCCATGGCCGACATCTGCCGGCTGTGCAGGCGACGCAGCTGCGGATCGTTCACGTCGTCGGTCTTGAAGCGCAGCGTGTAGGGCGTGACTGCCGCCGACAGGCGCAGGCCCTCGCGCTTGTACAGGTACATGCCCAGCGAGCCCGGGCTGGCGAAGAAGCGCTCGCCCTGCCAGGCAATGGACGGTACGACCAGCGGCTTGACGTCGTAGTGGGCGTACGCCCCCGAGGTCGCGCCGGCACTGATACCGGCCTGCACGCCCGGGTTCCGGTCGGCGGCGTGGGTGATCAACGGCAGGCCGATGGCAGCGGAGAACAGCAACGGGCGCAGCAGGGTCGGGGACAGCGACGGCATCGATCAACCACTTTGCGGGGGATGGCTGTGCATGGTGCGGGCACAACATTGTCAGAACATTGCGCCTTCGCAACTGGCACACGAAGACGCCCAAACCTGGCGCCAGGCACTATGATCGGCACCGTTTCCGGTAGCCGAGCCCCTGATGCGCATTCTCCTGGTCGAAGACGATCCCGATCTGTCCCGAGCCCTGCAGTCGGGCCTGGAGCGGCAGGGCGTGGTCGCCGACGTGGTCGGCAGCCTGGCCGAAGCCGCGGTTGCGCTGCGCGAGCCGGTGCATCAGCTGATGCTGCTGGACCGCCAGCTGCCCGATGGCGATGGCGTGGCTTTCGTCGCCACCGCACGCGCGCTGCGCCCGAACCTGGCGGTGATCATGCTGACGGCCAAGGGCAGGTTGTCAGACAAGGTCGAGGGCCTGGATGTCGGTGCCGACGACTACCTGGTGAAGCCGGTGGCGATCGAGGAGCTGATGGCGCGGATCCGTGCTGTCTCGCGGCGGCCCTCGGCGATGGTGACACCGAGCCTGCATCTGGGCCGGCTGGAATTCGACTTCGAATCGCTGCAGGCACAGGTGGAGGGCCAACCGCTGGCGCTGCCGCGGCGCCAGGTGCTGGTGCTGCAGGCACTGGCGATGCGCCAGGGGCGCACGGTCACCCGCACGGCACTGGAGGCCGCGGTGTACGGCTTCGACGATGAGATCCAGTCCAATGCGCTCGATGCGCACATTTCCAAGCTGCGCAAGGCGCTGCAGCAGGCCGGGGCGGGCGTTGAAATCCATGTGATCCGGGGCGTCGGCTACCTGCTGGCGGAGGCCTGAGATGGCGCGTCCGACACGTCCGATCCGTTCCATCACGCTGGGGTTGGCCTGGCGGTTGTTCCTGGCGCAGGCCTTCACCGTGCTGTTCGCAGTTGTTGCGCTGATCCTGACCTGGGGCGACAAGGACACTTGGGGCATGGACATGTTCATGGCTGAAGCCGTGGCCAAGGCCGTGCACAGTGAAGGCGGGCGGTTGGTGCTGGACCAGGCGCGCTGGAACAAGCTCGACGCCGAGGCCGGGGGCAACCTCTGGTTCGCGGCGGTCGACGACAAGGGGGTCTGGCTGGAACGCGGCACGATTCCGGCGATCCACGCCCCGCTGCTCGCGCGCCTGCCGACGCTGGGTGCCACCGAACTCGGCTCGCTGGTGCCGCCGTACCTGGACGTGGCGCGGGTCATGATCCGCAAGGAGGACGGGCGGCGCATCACGGTGATGGTGGGTGGGGCGCCGAAGGGCGGGTTGCTGGACGGTGCGCTGATGGTGCTGCGCCTGATCGGGCTGTGGTTTTTCCTGCCGCTGATCGTGATCACGCTACTGGTCATGCCGACCGTGATCCACCGCGCGATGCGCGGCGTGCGCCGCTCCGCACAACAGGCCAAGGAGCTGGATATCGGCCAGCCGGGGGCGCGTCTGGATGCGCAGCTGGTGTCGACCGAGGTCGCACCGCTGGTGGAAGCCTTCAACGACGCGATCGACAAGGTGCAGCAGGGGTATGCCGCGCGTGACAAGTTCCTCGCCGATGCCGCGCACGAACTGCGGGTGCCGATTGCAGTAGTGCAGGCGCGCCTGTCGCAGTTGCCGCAGGGCGAGCTGAAGTCGCAGCTGCTGACCGACGTTGCGCGGCTCGGTAACGTTGCCGAGCACCTGCTTGACCTGCAGCGACTTGATCGTAATGTCGGCGCACTGCAGCGGCTGGATCTGGCGTTGCTGGTGCGCGAAGCGGCCGCCGATCTGGCGCCGCTGGTGGTGGGGGCCGGTTACGGCTTCGAAGTGGATGCGCCCGAGATGCCAGTGTGGATCCATGGCGACAGCCTGGCGCTGGGGCGGGTGATCGCTAATCTGGTGCACAACGCCATCGTCCACGGCGGCGGACGCGGCACCATTTGCGTGCGCCTGGATGCACGTGGCCTGCTGGAGGTCAGCGACCAGGGCGCCGGCATTCCGGTGGGCGACCGTGAAGCGATCTTCGAGCCGTTCCATCGTCTGCGCGCAGCGGGTAGCGGCAGTGGCCTGGGCCTGCATCTGGTGAAGGAAATCGTGCAGCACCATGGCGGATCGGTCAGCGTCGGCGAGGCGGCCGGTGGTGGCGCCAGTTTCCGTGTCAACTTCCATCGCGGCACCGTCCGGCGCTGACAGCCACGCGGGGAAATCCCCGATAGGCAACCTGCCACGTCCCTCGGCAGGCTGCTGGAATGGTTCCCGAACGTTCCGCTCCGGCCCTGTTCGGCCCCGGCTGCGCCGCCGGCCTGGTGCTGGGCGCGCTGGCCTGCGTGCAGATGCCGGCACTGCTGCCGTTATGGCTGAGCGCGCCGATGGCCGTTGCCGGCGTCGCGGGCTGGCTGCTGCGCTGGCGCGGCCGCGCGTGGGCTGCAGTCCTGCTCGGCCTGGCATGGGCAACAGTGCACGGGCAGTGGGCCCTGCACGGCCAGCTTCCACCCGGTGCGCCGCCGCAGGATGTGCAGGTGCGGGGGCGGGTGGCCGATCTTCCACGGAGAGGGCCCGGCTACACGCGTTTCGTGCTGCACGTGGATGAGGCCGATGCGCTGCCAGTGCTGCGTGGCAAGCGCCTGCAGGTCACCTGGAACGACCCGTGGCGCGGATCGCCAGCGCACGAGGCGGAGGGCGGGCGCCACGCGGTTCGTGCGGGATCACATTGGCAGTTGTCGTTGCGCGTGCGCGCGCCACGCTCGCGGATCAATCCTGGCGGCTTCGACGGCGAACGCCATGCATTGCTGCGCGGTATTTCCGGCAATGGCACGGTGCGCGACCCCGGCGCGGCGCGTGAGCGCGCGCCTGCGCAGGGCCTGCCGGCCTGGCGCGAGCGCAGCAGTGACGCCATCGCAACGCAGGTGGCACATCCTGCCGCGCGGTTCGTGCAGGCCCTGGCACTGGGCGACACGCGCGGCCTGTCCGATGCCGACTGGGAGCACCTGCGCGCGCTGGGCCTGACCCATCTGGTCGCCATCTCCGGTTTCCACGTGGGCGTGGTGGCTGGCTTTGGCGTACTGCTGTGCCGCGTGTCGTGGTGGCTGTGCCCGGTGCTGGGACGGTTCTGGCCTCGGCCGCAGGCGGCGGCATGGGGCGCGGCGCTGGCCGCAGCCGTCTATGCCGTGGCCGCCGGCGGCGCGCTTCCAACAGTGCGTGCGGCGCTGATGATCGGGCTGGTGGCACTGGCCCGTGCCGGGCGTCGCCCGGTGGGTGCGGGGCAGGGACTGGCCCTGGCCGCGATGGTGATGCTGCTGCCGGCGCCGCTGTCGGTGCTGTCGGCCGGCTTCTGGCTCAGTTTCGGGGGCGTGCTGTGGCTGCTGTGGTGCCTGCCACGAACCGGGCCGGACGGCGTCGGTGGGGGCCTGCGCGGCTTTCTGGCCGCCCAGGGCGTGGCCAGCCTCGGCCTGTTGCCGCTGTGCGTAGCCCTGTTCGGCGGCACCGCGCGCTTGGGGCCGCTGGTCAATCTGCCGATCATTCCGTGGTGGACCCTGCTGGTGGTGCCGTTGTCGCTGCTGGGTACCGGCCTGCACGCGTTGCAGGATGGCGCCGGGCGCTGGGCATGGCGCGCCGCCGCCTGGCTGTTCGAGCTCAGCTGGCAGGCCCTGCAGCCACTGGCGCTGCACCCGCAGGCGATGTGGTGGCTGGCCGAGGCACCGCGCTGGGCGGTGCCGGCGGCAGTGGCGGGGGTGTTCTGGTGGCTGCTGCCACGCGGCGCTGGCGGTGGCCTGGCAGGCCTGCTGCTGTGCCTGCCGCTTCTGTGGCCCGCCCGGCATGCACCGGCTGAAGGCGAACTGGAGCTGCTGGTGCACGACGTAGGGCAGGGCACCGCGGTGCTGGTGCGTACGGCGCGGCACGCGCTCTGGTACGACGTGGGGCCGCCGACCGGCGGCGACGGCAACGAACGCATTCTGGTCCCGGCCCTGCGCGCGCTCGGACAGGGGCCGCCGCAGCAGGCGATGCTCAGCCATGACCATCTTGATCACACCGGCAGCCTACCGGGCCTGCGAAGGCAGTTGCCCGGGCTGCAGCTGCTGGCGCCACCGGGCAGCACCATCGCCGGCGCCACGCCCTGCCAGCAGGGGATGCGCTGGCAGTGGGACGGGGTTGATTTCCAGGTCCTGCACCCGGCGCCGGGCAGCCGCCAGGCCGAGAACGAGGACAGCTGCGTGCTGCGCGTCGCCAGCCGTCACGGCGTGGTCCTGCTGCCTGGCGATATCGGCCGCCCGGCCGAGCAGGCGCTGCTGAAGGCATACCCGGCAGCGCTGAAGGCGGATGTGGTGCTTGTGCCGCACCATGGCAGCGGTGGCAGTTCCAGCGCGCCGTGGGTCGAGGCCGTGGCGCCACGGCTGGCGGTGGTCTCGGCCGGGCACCGCAACCGCTTCGGGCACCCCCGCCAGGACGTGGTCCAGCGCTGGCAGGCGCAAGGGGCCGAGGTGCTGGCCACGGCCGATTCCGGGGCGATCCGCATATGGCTTGGCGCACAAGGGCTGCAGCTGCGTGAACAGCGCATCCACGCATCCCGGTGGTGGGATGCCGCTGGGCGGGCGCGGTCGGCTGCTATCCTATCGCCGATCGAACAAGCGGCCGTTGGGCCGGAGGGTTGAAACGTGTGGGAACTGGTCAAGGCCGGTGGCTGGCCGATGGTGCCGCTGCTGCTGTTGGGCGTACTGGCTTTGGCGATCATCCTGGAGCGTTTCTGGTCCCTGCGACGTACTGAAGTGCTGCCGCCCGGCCTCGGCCAGGAAGTGCGCAACTGGGCGGCACGCGGCAAGCTCGACCCGGCCCACCTGCAGACCCTGCGTGCGAACTCGCCGCTGGGCGCGCTGCTGGCCGCCGCGCTGGAAGCACGCAACCGCCCGCGCGACCAGATCCGCGAGCGCATCGAAGACACCGGCCGCCACCTGGTGCACCGCATGGAGCGTTTCCTCAACGCGCTGGGCACCATCGCATCGGCCGGGCCGCTGCTGGGCCTGCTGGGCACGGTGATCGGCATGATCCAGATGTTCCTGGGCATCCTCGACCATGGCGTGGGTGATGTGAACCAGCTGGCCGGTGGTATCGGCAAGGCGCTGGTGTGCACCGCCACCGGCATGATCGTCGCCATTCCAGCGCTGATGTTCCACCGCTACTTCAAGGGCCGTATCCACGGTTACGTGGTAGAGATGGAGCAGGAAGCCAGCGCGCTGCTGGATACGCTGGATGGCCGCCCCGGCGTGATGAACCCTGCTGCTGCCACGCGCCCGGCCGGCGCGGCCACGGCGAAGGCCTGATCGATGCGTATCGGCAACGACCGATCCCAGGATGAGCCGCATATCGACCTGGTGCCACTGATCGACGTCATCCTGGTGCTGATCATCTTCTTCGTGGTCACCACCACCTTCGATGCGCGCTCGACACTCCAGGTGGAGCTGCCTACGGCCAGCCAGCAGCCCAGCAATGAGCCGCCGCGCTCGCTCAGCGTGTTGATCAACGCCGAAGGCCGCTACTTCATCAATGACCAGGAAGTGCTGCGCAGCGACGTCGAGTCGGTCAAGCAGACCATCGCGGCCGTTGCCGGCAGCGACCGCACCCAGCCGGTGCTGTTGCGTGCCGATGCCCGCACGCCCTATCAGGCCGTGGTGACCGCGCAGGATGCGCTGGGTCAGCTCGGCTTCCGCCGTATTGCCATTGCAACAGCACCCGAGGTGCGTCCATGAGTTCCAAACACGCGCCGGTGTGGCCGATCTACAAACGTCTGCTGGGATACACCCGTGCCTACTGTGGCATGATGGTCGCCGCCGTCATCGCCATGGCGGTGGAGTCGGTAGCCGGCTACCACTTCACCAAGCTGATGGAGCCGCTGGTCAACCGTGGCTTCGTCAATCCCGAACCGAAAATGGCGGTGATCCTGCCGCTGACCATCCTTGGCCTGTTCCTGATGCGCAGCGCCGCCACCTGGGTGAGCGACTACGCGCTGGCCAAGACCGGTCGCAGCGTGGTGCGCGACCTGCGTGAACAGGTGCTGGCCAAGTACCTGCACCTGCCGTCCTCGCATTTCGATACCGAATCGACGCCGGTGATGGTCAGCCGCCTCAACTTCGATACCGAGCAGGTCACCCAGGCCAGCGCCGATGCGCTCAAGACCGTGGTTGCCGACACCCTGACCATCATCGCCATGCTGGCGGTGATGCTGCAGATGAGCGTCAAGGTGACCGTGGCCATGCTGGTGGTGGTGCCGATGATCGGCGTGATCGTGTCTTACGTGGGCAAGCGCTACCGGCGCATCAGCCGCGGTATCCAGGACGGCATGGGCACGATGGCGCAGACCGCCGAGCAGTCACTGGCGGCCCAGCAGGAAGTGAAGGTGCACGGCACCCAGCAGCATGAGATGTCGCGCTACTCGCGCCTGGCCAACCGCATGCTGGCGCTGAACATGAAGGTGGAAATCACCCGTGCCGGTGCCTCCAGCGTGGTCCAGTTCCTGGCCGCGCTGGCGCTGGCGGTGATCGTCTGGGTGTCGACCCGTGAAGCACTGGCAGGGCGCCTCAATGCCGGCCAGTTCATGGGCCTGATGATCTCGATGACGGCGATCATCCCGTCGCTGCGCCGCCTGACCAGCGTGCAGTCCTCGATCTCCCGCGGTGTGTCCGCCGCCGAGCGCCTGTTCGACATCCTCGACATGCCGGTCGAGCGCGACGAAGGCCGCAACACGGTGCAGCGCGTGCGTGGCGAACTGGCCTTCGAGCACGTCATGCTGCGTTACCGCGAAGACAGTGGCATCGCCCTGGACGACATCAGCTTCGTGGCCAAGCCGGGTACGGTCACCGCCATCGTTGGTCGATCCGGCAGCGGCAAGACCAGCCTGATCCGGCTCGTGCCGCGCTTCTACGAACCCAGCGGCGGGCGTATCACCCTCGACGGGGTGGCACTGGACGACTATCCGCTGGCCGACCTGCGTCGCCAGGTGGCGATGGTCGGGCAGAAGGTCATGTTGTTCGACGACACCATCGGCGCCAACATCGCCTATGGCATGGACGCGACGGATGAACAGATCCGAGCGGCAGCTGAAGCCGCGAATGCCTGGGAGTTCATCGCACGCATGCCGCAGCAGCTGCAGACCCCGGTGGGCGAGAACGGCGCGCTGCTGTCCGGTGGCCAGCGCCAGCGCCTGGCGATCGCGCGTGCGATCCTGCGCGACGCGCCGATCCTGATCCTCGATGAAGCCACCGCAGCGCTGGACAACGAGTCGGAGCGCCTGGTGCAGGACGCGCTGCAGCGATTGATGCCCGAGCGCACCACGCTGGTCATCGCGCATCGCCTGTCGACCATCGAGCATGCAGACCAGGTGCTGGTGATGGACCACGGTCGCATCGTCGAGCGCGGTACCCACAAAGAGCTGCTCACCATGGGTGGCCTGTACCAGCATCTGCACAGCATGCAGTTCCGCGAAAGGCAGGACTGATGGCCGGCAAGGGTACCCAGACCCCGCCGTACTGGTACGACGGCACCCCGGTTCCGTGGGCGATGCGCCTGCTGGCGCCGCTGTATGCCGGCGTCACCGCGCTGCGCCGGCGCGCCTATCGGCGTGGCTGGCGCAAGCGCTACACGCTGCCGGTGCCGGTCATCGTGGTTGGCAACATCACCGCCGGTGGAACTGGCAAGACGCCGCTGACCATCGCGCTGGTGGAGCGCCTGCGTGCCGCTGGTTGGAAGCCGGGCGTGGCCAGTCGTGGCTACGGCCGCGAAGATGCCGACAAGCCGCTGTGGGTAAAGGCCGATACGCCGACCGCCAAGGGTGGCGACGAGCCGGTGCTGATTGCCTGGAAGACCGGCGTGCCGGTGCGCGTGGACAGTGATCGTGTTGCAGCCGGCAAGGCGCTGATCGAGGCCGGCTGCGATGTGATCGTCTGCGACGACGGCCTGCAGCACTACCGGCTGGCACGCGACATCGAGATCGAAGTGGTCGATGCGCAGCGCCGCTACGGCAATGGCCGGATGATTCCGGCCGGGCCGCTGCGTGAGCCGGTCAGCCGCGCCAGCGAGTGCGATTTCCGCGTGGTCAACCTCGGCCAGGCCGATGAGGAGACTGCAGCACAGGCCTGCGGCTTCGGCCAGTGGCCGATGGCCCTGCACATCGACAGCGCACAACCGCTGGCCGGTGGCCGTGCCCGTCCGCTGTCGTATTTCAAGGGCCAGCGCGTGCACGCCGTGGCCGGCATCGCCCACCCGCAGCGCTTCTTCGACATGCTGCGCGCGCGTGGCATCGGTGTCGTGCCGCACGCCTTCGCTGACCATCAGGCCTATCAGCCGCAGGACCTGTCCTTTGGCAGCCAGCTGCCGGTGCTGATGACCGAGAAGGACGCGGTGAAATGCCGCGCGTTCGGCAATGACTGGCACTACGCGGTCCCGCTGCGCGCCGAGCTGCCTGCCGCATTCTGGGTGGCGCTGACCGACCGCCTGGACAAGCTGCGACCGAACTGAGTGGCGCGGCGGCGCTTGCATTCATACGCCGCCGGCCGCATTCCCGTTGTAACGAGCCTGCCGAGTACCGCCCCATGACCGAATTCGTCGTCGCCATCCCGGCCCGCTATGCCGCCTCGCGGCTGCCGGGCAAGCCGCTGCGCCCGCTGGGCGGTGAGCCGCTGGTGCTGCACGTGGCGCGTCGCGCGCTGCAGGCCGGTGCCGGCGAGGTCTGGGTCGCCACCGACGATCAACGCATTGCCGACGCACTGTCCGGCCTGGCCGAAGTGAAGGTGGCGATGACCGCCACCTCGCATGCCTCCGGTACCGACCGCCTGGCCGAGTGCGCGCGCATCGCCGGCTGGGCCGATGACACCGTCGTGGTCAACCTGCAGGGCGACGAGCCGTTCGCGCCGGCGGCGGGTATCGGCGCGGTTGCCCAGGCACTGGTTGAAGGCAATGCACCGATGTCGACCCTCGCCACGACCGTCGAAGACGCGCATACCCTGTTCGACCCGAACGTGGTGAAGCTGGTGCGCAACGTGCGCAACGAGGCGATGTACTTCAGCCGCGCCCCGATCGCCTGGCACCGCGATGGCTTTGCACGCAGCCGTGACACGCTGCCGGCCGGTCACAACTGGCTGCGCCACATCGGCATCTACGGCTATCGCGCCGGTTTCCTGCAGCAGTTCGCGGCGATGCCGCCGGGCCAGCTGGAGCAGATCGAATCGCTGGAACAGCTGCGCGTGCTGGAAGCGGGTTTCCCGATCAGCGTGGCGATCTCGCCCGAACCGTTCCCGCCGGGCATCGACACGCCCGAGGACTTGGAACGCGCTGAAGCATTGCTGCAGACGCTGGCTGCCCGATGAAGCTGCTGGTCGTCTGCCTCGGCAACATCTGCCGTTCGCCGATGGCCGAAGGAGCGCTGCGCGCGCGCCTGGACGCCTCGCCGCTGGCTGGTCGGGTGCAGGTCGATTCGGCCGGCACCGGCGACTGGCATGTGGGCGAGCCACCGGACCGGCGAGCGATCGGCTGCGCGGCCGGGCATGGCGTGGACATCGGCGGCCTGCGCGCGCGCCAGCTGCAGGTCGCGGATTTCGACCGCTTCGACTGGATCCTGTGCGCCGATGAGGCCAACCTGCGCGATGCGGGTCGGCTGGCCACACCCGCCCAGCGCGAACGCCTGGCGCTGTACCTGCCGTGGTCCGGCGGGCAGGGCAGGGGTGCGATCCCGGACCCGTACACCGGCGGAAGTGAGCATTTCGAACAGGTCTGGACATTGGTCGACGATGCTGCAAAACGTGCCGTGGCACGACTGTTGCATGACGCCGACTCCGGCATAATCGGGCCATGAACGTCCAGCCCGTCCCGGACCTGCCCGAGTTCGCCACCTGGCTCAACGCCACCCCCTGCACCCTGACCGAACTGCGCGGTCGGCCGGTGGCGCTGTTGTTTGTCAACGCCGCCTCCGCCTGGAGCGCGCAACGCCTGGCCGAGTTCGGCCAATGGCTGTCGCGCCACCCCGGCAAGCTGCAGCCGCTGGTGCTGCAGGTGCCGCGCTTCGATTTCGAACGCGAGGCCGGCGCCGCATTGAAGCTGCTGCGTCGCCAGGGCCTGACGATGCCGGTGCTGCTTGATGCCGACTGGGATGGCTGGCGCCGCTTCGGCATCACCGCCTGGCCGACCCTGGTGCTGCTGGATGCGCAGGGCCGCGAACAGCAACGGCTGGTCGGGCAGGGTGCACCCGGTGAGCTGGAGCGTGCCTTGAACGCGCTGTGCGAAGGCGCACCGTCGGCGCCGCCGCGTGGCGGCAGCGAACTGCACCCGGAACCCCGCCAGGCGCTGCGCTTCCCGCTGGGCCTGGCGGTCAGCACCGAACGGCTCTACATCGCCGACAGCGGCCATCACCGCATCCTCGAATGCAGCCATGGTGGCCGCATCCTTCGCCAGTTCGGGCTGGGCACCGCCGATTTCATGGACGGCAACCTCGCCGAAGCCGCGTTCCACCGCCCGCAGGCGCTGGTGCTGGAGCGCGATTCGCTGTACGTCGCCGACACCGGCAACCACGCGGTGCGTCGTATCAACCTGCTGACCGGGATCGTCGATACCCTGTGCGGCAACGGCCGTCCCGGTGCACCGATGGAAGGCCCGGTCGCGCAGGCGCGGCAGGTTGCGCTGGACCATCCGGTCGGCCTGGCCATTGCCGACAACCAGCTGCACATCGCCATGGCTGGCGACAACCGCATCTGGAGCTACCACCTGGGCCAGCGCAGCCTGCAATGGCGCGCGGGCAGTGGTTCCATCGACGAGCGTGATGGTAGCGGGCATCTGGCTGCCTTTGCCCAGCCGACTGCGCTGGCCGTGGTGCAGCAGGTGCTGTACGTGGCCGATGCGCTGGGTTCCTCGATCCGCGCGCTGCAGTTGCGCGGCGATCTGGTGCAGACCTTGGTCGGGCAGGGGCCGTGGCGCTTCGGCTGCGAAGACGGTCCGCGTTCGGACGCCAGCCTGCAGTTCCCACAGGCCATCGCGCTGAGTCCGGATGCGCCGCTGTTGTGGATTGCCGATACCGGCAACGGCCGCCTGCGCACGCTGCGCCTGGGCGGTGGCGAACTGACCACCCAGCCGTTGCCACGACGCCTGCATGGCCCGGCGGGGTTGGCGGTAGGCGCCGGTGCGGTGTGGATCGCCGAGACCGACGCCCATGCCGTGCTGCGATTCGACCCGGACAGCGGCGTGCTCAGTGAAGTCCCGATCAGCGAATGACAGACGTTCCCGCCCCGGCCTTCGACGGCAAGGCCTTCGCGGCCCAGCTCAGTACCGCCCCTGGCGTGTACCGCATGTACGCCGCCGACGACACGTTGCTGTACGTGGGCAAGGCGCGCGCGCTGCGCAACCGTGTCGGCAGCTATTTCAACGGCAGCCCGAAGAACGCGCGGATCATGTCGATGATCTCGCAGATCGCGCGCATGGACGTGACCGTGACGCGCTCGGAAGCCGAGGCGCTGCTGCTGGAAAACCAGCTGATCAAATCACTGTCGCCGCGTTACAACGTCTCGTTGCGCGACGACAAGACCTATCCGCACGTGCTGCTGACCCGAGAGGACTGGCCGCGCATCGCGCTGCATCGCGGTCCGCGCGCCATTCCCGGCCGCTACTTCGGGCCGTATCCCGGCGTTACCGCCGTGCGCGAAACGCTGAACCTGATGCACAAGCTGTTCAAGCTGCGCAGCTGCGAGGACAGCGTGTTCCGCAACCGCTCGCGGCCGTGCCTGCAGTACCAGATCGGTCGCTGCAGCGCGCCCTGCGTGGAGCTGGTGCCGGCGCCGGACTACGCCGAATCGGTGCGTCGCGCCGCACTGTTCCTGGAAGGCAAGAGCGACAAGCTGACCCGCGAACTGGGCGAGCAGATGCAGGCCGCCAGCGAGGCACTGGAGTTCGAGCAGGCCGCGCGCCTGCGCGACCTGATCTCCTCGCTGCGCAGCATGCAGACCCGCCAGTACGTGGATGGCCGTGCCGCCGATCTGGACGTGCTGGCGGTGGCCATGCAGGGTTCGCAGGCCTGCGTGCTGCTGTTGGCTTTCCGCGATGGCCGCAACCTCGGTACCCGCCCGTTCTTCCCACGCACCAACGGTGAAGATAGCCCGGAGGAAGTGCTGGCCGCGTTCGTCTCGCAGTACTACATCGAATTCGAGCCGCCGCGCGAGATCCTGCTTGATCGCGAGATTCCCGATGCCGACCTGCTGGTGGCCGCGCTGTCGGCCTCGGCCGAGCGCAAGGTGCAGCTGAAGTGGAACGTGCGCGGCGAACGCGCCGGCTATGTGGAACTGGCCAGCCGCAACGCGCAGCTGACCCTGGCGACCGAACTCAACAGCCGCAACGCGCAGCACGCGCGCAGCGACGCGCTGCGCGACATGCTGGGCCTGGCCGAGCCGGTCAAGCGTGTTGAATGTTTCGATATCAGCCATACCATGGGTGAGGCCACCGTGGCCTCATGCGTGGTGTTCGACGCCGCCGGTCCGGTGCGCGCGCAGTACCGCCGCTTCAATATCAGCGGCATCGAGCCGGGCGACGACTACGCCGCCATGCGCCAGGCCATCGACCGCCGCTTCCGCCGTGCAGTGGAAGAGCAGGGCGTGCTGCCGGACGTGCTGCTGATCGACGGCGGCGCCGGCCAGTTGGCCCAGGCCCAGGCCGCGCTGGCCGACCTGGGCGTGGAAGGCGTGTTGCTGGTGGGCGTGGCCAAGGGCGTGGAACGCCGCGCCGGCCACGAAGCGCTGGTGATGCCCGATGGCCGCGAGCTGCGCCCGGGCGCGGCCAATCCGGCGCTGCAGTTCATCCAGCAGGTGCGCGATGAGGCGCACCGCTTCGCCATCACCGGCCACCGCGGCCGCCGCCAGAAGGCGCGGATGACCAGCAAGCTGGAGGACATCCCTGGTATCGGGCCGCGCCGCCGCGCCAGCCTGCTCAAGCATTTCGGCGGCCTGGTCGGCCTGAAAGCCGCTGGTGAAGCGGAAATCGCCAGGGTGGAAGGTATCAATGACGCCCTCGCGGCACGTATCTACGCTAACCTGCACGGGTTGGCCACGCCTGATCCGGCCGAGTAGAGAGAGAAGCACGCAAGCATGAAGTTGACCCTGCCCACCTGGCTGACCTTGTTGCGGATCGTGATGATCCCGGTGCTGGTGCTGGTGTTCTACCTGCCCTACACCTGGACCAACTTCGCTTCGGCGGCGATCTTCGGCCTGGCCGCGATCACCGACTGGCTCGATGGCTGGATCGCACGCCGTTACCAGCTGGAATCGGCCTTCGGCGCCTTCCTCGACCCGGTCGCGGACAAGCTGATGGTGGCGGTGGCGCTGTTCCTGATCGTGCAGGGTCACCCGACGCCGTGGATGGCGTTCTGGGCGGCGGTGATCGTTGGTCGTGAAATTGCGGTATCGGCGCTGCGCGAATGGATGGCCGAACTCGGCCAGCGCGCCAAGGTGCGCGTGGCGATGATCGGCAAGGTCAAGACCACCGCGCAGATGGTCGCGCTGCTCTGCCTGCTGTATTCGGTGGCACCGAACGTGCCGGTGGAAGACATCTGGATGGGCTGGCCGGTGTTCCATATCGGCGACTGGACCCTGGCGATCGCCGCGGTGCTGACCCTGTGGTCGGGCCTGCAGTACCTGCACGCCGCCTGGCCGAGCCTGCGCGATGACGAGCGCGCTGCGCGCGAGCGTGCGCGGCAGAAGAAGCTGGGCAACTGAGCCCTGGGGGCGGATCCCTTTCCTCAGGAATGGGCTCTGACCCCATCGGTGCGTTTATCCACGCATGGCGTGGATCAACTGTAAATGCCGCATCCACAGATGATGCGGATCCATCGGTTTGCGGGGATGCCATAGTAGATCCATGCCATGCGTGGATACGCAATGCAAGGTGCCACGCAGACCCTGAGAAAAAGCGCTTGACGCCATTCTTGGAATAGGTAAAATTTCGCCTCCCAAGCGGGAATAGCTCAGTTGGTAGAGCGCAACCTTGCCAAGGTTGAGGTCGCGAGTTCGAGTCTCGTTTCCCGCTCCAGATTCAAGAAAAACGCTCCCGCAAGGGGGCGTTTTTCGTTTGCGTCCAACGCGCTTCATTGCCACTTCACCGTCGCCCCATCGCCCCACCACATGAAGGTTGGATGCTGCATCCTTCGTTCCAAGGGTGACGCCGCGATGCCTCATCAATCCTCCGCCTACGACCACGACGTGGTCATCGTCGGCGCCAGTTTCGCGGGTACCGCCTGCGCGTTGGCTGCCGCCCAGTATGGCTTGCGCGTCTGCGTGCTCGAACGCAAGGCCGACCCCGGCGAACGCCTGCACACCACCGGCATCGTGGTGAAGGAAGCGATGGAGCAGACCTGGCTGGGGCGCATGCCCGAATGCCTGGTGCAACGCGTTGCCAATGTGCGGCTGTATGCGCCGAACCTGCGCAGCGTGTTGTTGGCCGCGCCGGGCTATTACTTCCTCACCACCGATACGCCGAACCTGATGCGCTGGCTGGCCAGCGAGCTGCGCGCGAATGGTGTCGACCTTCGCCTGCAGCAGTCCTTCACCGGCGCCCATCGCAGTGGTGACGGCTGGCAGGTGGAAGGGGCAGGGCGGTGCGCCTACCTGGTCGGTGCCGATGGTGCACGCTCACGCGTTGCCCAGCGCACCGGGCTCGGCAAGGTGCCTGACAACCTCTACGGCGTGGAACGTGAGTTCGCCGGCCTCCAGTTGCCGCAGGGCGACGCACTCCATTGCTTCGTCAGCAAGCGCTTTGCACCGGGTTACATCGGGTGGGTCGCACAGAACCCGACCGGGCTGCAGGTCGGCTTGGCGCTGCGCCATGACCCGAACCAGGTGCGGCCGCCTGATATCGATGGCTTTCTTGAGCACGTGCGCGATGTGGTCGGCATTCCGCCTTCGGCGCGTCCCTCGGCCACCCGCGCAGGGCTGGTGCCCTGCGGCCGGCCGGATGGGCCGTTCACCGGCCAACGCGTGATCCTGACCGGCGACGCGGCGGGCATCGTCTCACCACTGTCCGCCGGAGGCATCCATTCCTCGTGGCGGCATGGCTGGGCGGTCGGCGAGGCGATTGCCCGCCATCTGCGTGGGCAAGGGCGGGAAGCGGAACGGGTGGCGCGGCAGGTGGCGCCGGCATTCCATGGCAAGCGCCTGCTGCGCTGGGCGATGGATCATCTGCAGGCCGACTGGCCGCTCAACGCACTGCTGCATACGGCGGCCACGCGGCGCATCGCTGAGCAGGTCTACTTCCACCGCCGTGGCCTACGCACGTGATGCGCAATTCGATGGCCATCTAATTCCATGATTCTGTATTTATTTACGTGAATGCACATATAAGCCACAAAATTAGGGAATTAAATTCATTGAACAGGAGTGGTGTCGATTCTATAATTTGGGTGCCAACTGGCATGGGAAGAGGGTGGTGAGCGCTATGTTGGATTTGGGCTTCAGCAAGCCCGGCGAGGTCGTCAAGCGACTCTGCGAGCGCTTGCGCACAGAGCGCATGGCGTTGGGCATGACACAGTCGGATCTGGCCGGGCGTGCCGGCATTGGGACCAACACCGTGTCCAATCTGGAGGCCGGGCGCAATGTTGGCTTCGAGGCGGTGGTCCGCGTGGCGATGGTCCTTGGTCGGATCAACGAACTCGAAGCCCTGTTCCAGCCAAAGCTGGACAGCATCGAAGACATTCGGCGCTACGAAGAGGCCGCGAATCGCCTGCGGACGAAGAGGAAGCCCCGCAATGCCTGAGCAAGTGAATGTCTTCTACGAGGGGTGGGGAGAGCGATGGCTCTGGGGAACGCTGGTCTCCACCACCGCCCTGACCGGCCGCCCGCTGATCGCCTTCGAGTACAGCAACGAGGCCAGGCAAAGGGGGCTGGAGCTGTCTTCGTACAAGCTGCCGCTGGCCGGCCCTCCGTTGCGGCGGGATTTTCCGGACCATCAACTGCAACTACCCGGGCCCGTGTATGACGCCTTGCCAGACGGCTGGGGCATGCTGCTGATGGACCGCATGTTCAGACGCCGAAGGATCAGTACAGCACGCATCGGCCCGCTCCAGCGTTTGGCCTGCATCGGTGGCAACGCGATGGGGGCCATGACGTTTGAACCTGTGGCGCCCGAGGGTGAGGCGCCGCAGGTCCACATCCCGCTGGAGCAGCTTGCCGCCGAAGTGCAGGAGGTGCTCCGGGGAGAAGGTGGCGAATTTCTGCAGACCTTGCTGCTGGTGGGCGGCTCACCCCAAGGTGCAAGGCCCAAGGCACTTGTCTATCGCGATCCGCAGTTCGGTGGGTTCACCACGGCCGCCGAGCCAGGGTTCGAAGCCTGGCTGGTCAAGTTCCCGGCCAGAGAAGAGCATGCCGAGGCGTGCGCCATCGAAATGGTCTACGCCGAGTGCTTGCGCAGGTGCGGCATCGAGACCCCGGACACGCAGTACTTCAGCCTGCCCAATGGGCTGGCCGCGTTCGCCAGCAAGCGCTTTGATCGCCACGATGGGTTGCGTGTACCCATGCAGAGTCTTGCCGCATTCACGGGCGCCAACTACCAGACGGCGGGGTCCTTGGACTATGTCAACTTCCTGCGCGCGACCCAGCTGTGTACCAATGACGTGCGGCAAATGGCCGTGGCCTTCGAGCGTGCGGTCTTCAACGTCGCCTTCAACAACCGGGACGATCATCCGAAGAATTTTGCCTACATCATGTCGCCGGATGGGCAATGGCGCCTGGCCCCGGCCTACGACGTGACCTTCTGCGAGGGACCCAACGGATATCACCAGATGGACGTCATGGGGGAGGCACTGGCGATTTCCCGTGCTGACATGCTTCGGCTTGCCGAGGAAGCAGAAGTGCAGCAGGGTGACGCCAGTCTGGCGATTGACAGCATCTGCGAGGTGGCCAGCCAATTCACCGAAATCGCCAACGGCATGTATTCAAGCGTTATTGCTCAAGACACCTTGAGCATGATCCAAGGGCGTATCAACGAGAACGTGGCTCTGCTGCGGCAAGTCCGGCCTGGCCTGCGGACCTGAGGCCCGGGCGCAGGGGCCTGAACGCCCCCCTTCACTTCACCTGAAAATTCCTGTTGACGCCGTGCAGCAATATCGACACAATAGCGCTCCTTCGACGCAGGTCGAACGGAATCTGCGGGAATAGCTCAGTTGGTAGAGCGCAACCTTGCCAAGGTTGAGGTCGCGAGTTCGAGTCTCGTTTCCCGCTCCAGATGCAAGAAGAACGCTCCCGCAAGGGGGCGTTTTTCGTTTGTCACACCGGTTGCACCACCGCCGCGCTAGCGTGCCTTGCCGGGCAGGGCGCTGCACCAGATCCGGGCATCCTGCCGGTGGAAACCGGGGCAGCGGTTGTCCTGCGGGATGTAGACGTAGGGAGCGTCATCTTCGTAGGTGAAGTGGTAGTAGTAGGTCCGGTCCTTCCCGTACAACCAGTAGTTCGACGAGCCCTGGTTGATGGCATACGGCTCGAACGTGAAGATCGAGGATTCGGCGGGAATGAAGTTGCTGCGCTCCATCAGTAGCAGCGTGGCGTTCGAGACCAGTGGGGTGGTCAGGACGAGCACGATCACACCGACAGTCTCTGTCGTGATCGAGCCAATCAGCAGCCAGCGGCGGGGACGTTTCACGGCCGCGCAGCATCGAAGCAAGACAATGCCGCAATGTGCAATACGCTGTGAAAGTCGTCCAGTGTTCCGTGTCGAGAACGCATTGAAAGCGTAGTGAAAGACTGGGTCGGCGTTGCCTGAACCGCACGCGCGCTGTGACCTTTTTCGGACGATTTCTCCATGTTCGCTCCACAATCGCACGGTAGCCTTCATGCTCCTTCTACACGTTGGCGGGCTGGTGGTCAGGCGTATCACTTCAGTGGCAGTGCCCAAGGCCGGGCACGGACTCTCCCTGCATGCAGTGCTGCGCCCTGGTGCGTTGTTGGCAAGCCTGGCCCTGGCCGGTTGCATGTCGGTGCCTGTTCCGGACCTGCCTGACCGCACGCCCCGCACCTGGACCCAGGTGCCGCAGGGCCGGGGCGTGGCAGTGGATGCCAGACAGTGGTGGAAAGTGCTGTCCGACCCGGCGCTGGATGGCCTGGTCGATCAGGCCATCGCCGGCAACCTCGACCTGCAGCAGGCCACGCTGCGCCTGCAGGCCGTTCGGATCGTCGCCGGCACCTCGGACTCGAGTTTCCTGCCGGAAATCTCGGCCAGCGCCAAGCAGGTGCAGGACGCCGCCGCCGTCGATACCTACTTCCATGCCGGCATCGAAGCGATCTGGGACCTGGGCCTGTTCGGTGCCGCCGAGAGCGCGCAGTTGAGCGCGCAGGCGTCGGCCGGCAATGCCGAGGCGCTGCGCAATGCCGCGCAGGTGGCGGTGATTGCCGACGTGGTGCGCAGCTATCTGGACCTGACCGTTGCACAGGCCCAGCAGGACCTGCTGGCCCGCCAGCAATCGGTGGATGACCGCGGCGAGCACCTGGCCCTGGTCCGCCAGCGCCTGCGCCTGGATGAGCCCGGCGAACTTGATCGCCTGCGTGCACGCCAGGCCGCGACCCGCGCCGCCATCGCACAGGCCCGGGAAAACGCTGACAACGCGGCCCGCGCGCTGGCATTGCTGCTGGGCCGCGATGGCCCGGATCCAGCTTGGCGCACCTATCGCGCGCCGCCGAAGCTGGGCACGTTCTCCCTGCAGCAGGTACCGGCCGATCTGCTGCGCCACCGTCCGCAGATTCTGCTGGCCGAATCAGAAGTGATGCAGGCCGCGGCCAGCAAGGGCTCCGCACGCGCTGCGATGTATCCGCGGGTCAGCCTCGGTGGCTCCATCCTGTACGCCTACAACCTCACCCAGAACGCGCGCTCCAACTCCGACTCCAGTCCCTCGATCGGCCCGTACGTCGATATCCCGCTGTGGGATTGGGGCCAGCGTCGTGCGCGCTTCAATGCCGATGAAAAGCAGCTGGATGCTGCACTGCTCGGTTACCGCAAGGCGGTACTGGAAGGCGTGAGCGAAGTGGAGGGCGCGCTGGGCAGCCTGGCGCGCCAGGACAGCAGCATCCAGTCGCTGCGTGCGGCCAATGATGTTGCCGGCCAGCAGGTCAAGCGACAGGCACGTCAGGTGCAGCTGGGGCTGTCCAGTGAGTTTGATGGCCTGGATACGCAGCGTGCCGCACTGGCTTCGCAGGCGGACCTGATCGGTGCCCAAGGTGCCCGCGTGCTGGCGTTTGCTTCGCTGTACCGCGCCCTCGGTGGCGCACCGCTGCCGGTCGAAGCCGAGGACGCGTCGCAATGATTGCACTGGCCCGCAAGACCCTGGCCTATGAGTGGCGCCGGTTCCTGCCGGTGGTACTGGCGATGTGCTTTGCTGGCGTGCTGCTGATCGTGCAGGCGGCACTGGTACTGGGCATCTTCGGTACCGCCGCGATCTACGTGAAGGCATCGTCGGCTGATATCTGGGCCGGTTTCCCCGGCACCCAGAGCGTGAACTACGGCCATGCAATCAGTGCGGATGTGGAAAGCCACCTGCGCATGGACCCGGATGTCACCCGCGTCGAACCCTACGAATGGGTCGATGGCGAATGGCGTTCCAGCGCGCAGGGTACCGGTAACGTGTCTGTGTACCTGTCCGGCATCTCCACCCAAGGCGACGCGATGATGTTCGCGCGCATCCTGCCCGCCGACCTGCGCGTGCAGCTGCGCGAGCCGGGCGCGGTGATCGTCGACAGCGCCGATCTGGATACGCTGGGCGTGGATCTGCAGAACAACCGTGCGTGGATCAATGGCAAGGCGGTGCGCGTGGTCGCGGCACAACCGGGCCTGCGTGGCCTCGGTGGCGTCAACGTGCTGGCCTCGCTGGATACCGCGCGCGCCATTGCCGGTACAGACCCACATGAGGGCAGCACCTATTTCGTGGCAGGACTGCGCTCGCCGGGCCTGGCCAACGACGTGCGTGACCGCTTGGCCACGTCGATGGGGCAGGCCACGCCGGTCGAGTTCTGGACGGCACCGGAGTTCGCCAGCCGCTCGCAGCAATACTGGCTGTTCGATACCGGTGCCGGCATCGCAGTGTTGTTCATGGCCGTCATCGTCTGCTTTGTCGGCGCGGTGATCACCAACCAGTCGTTTGCTTCGGTGGTGGCCGGTTCGGTACGCGAGTACGCCACGCTCAATGCACTTGGTGCCGGTCGCTATGCGCTGGCGCGGGTGGTGTTCGAGCAGGCGCTGCTGATCGGCGGCGTGGGCATGTTGCTGGCGGCGGCGTTCAGCACCGTCGTGCTGTTGATCGCACAGACCCAGCGCGTGCCGGTGCAGCTGACGCCGATGGTCATCATCGGCTGCGTGGCGCTGGTCGCGGTGATGGCCATGCTGTCGAGCATCATGGCGGTACGCAGTGTCGTCCGCTTCGATCCATCGTTGCTGCTGCGTTGAGGACCGGCCGATGACTTCCATACGCGCCGTCGCCCCGACCCTGCAGGCCGACGCACTGGAAAAGGGTTTCATGTCCGGCGATGTGCAGGTGCAGGTGCTGCGCGGCCTGTCGCTGGACATCTACCCCGGTGAACTGACCCTGGTATCGGGCCCATCCGGTTGCGGCAAGAGCACGCTGCTGTCGTTGCTGTCTGGGTTGTCTGCGCCCGATGGCGGCCGCGTGCACGCGCTCGGGCAGGATGTGGGCCACATGACGCGCAGCGAAGTGGAGCGCTTCCGCCTGCACCATGTCGGCTTCGTGTTCCAGGGCTTCAATCTGTTCCCCGCACTGACCGCACTGGAACAGGTGCAGCTGCCGCTGGGCTATCGCGGCATGAGCAATCGCGAAAGCGAACCGCTGGCCCGCAAGGCATTGGACGAGGTGGGCCTCAGCCACCGCAGCCACATGCGACCGGCGCAGCTGTCCGGTGGTGAGAAGCAGCGCGTGGCCGTTGCGCGCGCCTTCGCCAAGTCGCCTACGCTGATCTTCGCCGACGAACCCACCAGCGCGCTGGACGCCGAGAACGGCCAGCGCGTGATCGACATCCTGCATCGCTACGCACGTGCGCACGGCGCCACCGTTTTGTGCGTGAGCCACGATCCGCGCCTGATCCGGCATGCCGATCGGGTGATCGCCATGGAAGACGGCATGGTCCGTGATGACCGCCGCCAGAACGAAACTGTAGAGTCCGCCCCATGACCAAGACGTTGCACCTGCTTCCCTTCAGCCTGGTACTGTCCGCGGCGCTGCTGCTCGGCGCCTGTTCCAAGGACGCACCTGCCCAAGCACCTGCAGGTAAAGCCGGCACTGCCACCGCCGGCAAGGTCGCGGTGGCGCGCGGCATCATCGACGTCGAGGGTGGCCTGATCGCGCTGGCGCCGCCAGTGGATGGCTCGATCACCGCCGCGCCGGTGAAGGAGGGTGCCACGGTGAAGAAGGGACAGTTGCTGCTGTCGCTGGATGGCGCCCTGCTGCAGCAGGAAGTGGCGATGGCCACCGCCGATCTGGCCCTGGCCAACGACCGCCTGAAGGGCAGTCAGGCGCAGTTGCGCGAACTGGAGCGCAACGCCACCCGTCTGTCCACCGGCGCCAGCGAAGGCGTGTCGTCCAACCAGCAGGCCGATGCGGCCAAGCAGCAGCTGGCCGGTGTGCGCGCCGATGTCGATGTGGCCGGTGCGCAGGTCGACATGGCCCAGCACAAGCTGGAGCACGCCAGACTGAAATTGCAGCAGATGTCGCTGAGCGCGCCGGAAGCCGGCACCGTGGTCGGCCAGGTGCCGGGCCTTGGCGCCTTCGTGCAGGCTGGCAAGCCGGCGATCTCGCTGCTGCCGGCGCGTCCGCTGCAGGTCCGTGCAGAACTGAGCGCCGCCTATGCCGATGCCGTGCAGGTGGGCATGAAGGCTACCGTTGTGCCGGATAGCGATGGCGCAGAGAACACCGGCTCACTGCCACCCGCACGCGTGGTGCGCATCAGTCCCGTGTTCGCGCAGGCACGCCTGCCTGAAGATGCCGGGCGCGGCGTGGCCAAGGTGGTGGAGTGTGTGCTGGAGTTCGACGGCGCGGCCAAGGCGCGCTTCGGCCAGCATGTGCGGGTGGAGTTCCGGAAGTAGGCGCGGGCCTCAGTTCCCGAGCCAACGTCGCAGGCGAGGCCAGAGCGAGGCCGGCACAACCACGAGCAGTGCCAGCAGCAGGATGGCGCTCATGCCGAGCAGCCAGTTCGAATGGACGTCGCGCACGGGGGATTGATGCATGGCAGCCAAGCCCCATAGGACGTTCCACCCCAGCCATGGAATGAGGCTGATCAGGATCCGCAGCCACAGGCGGCGGAACCGCCATGGCTGCACAGCCAGGCCCAGCGCTGTCATTTCCACGAGGACGATCAGCGCGAACGTGATCACCGAGCCGATGGGATAGGGCAGTGTCCCGGACTCGGTGTGACGCAGTTGCCAGTAGTCTGGCTTGAAGCCGGCATGGATGAGTGCGGCAACCAGCAGCAGCCAGATGAGTGATGCCAGCAGCCAGAAGGAAGGGGGAGCACGGAATGCGATGGGCAGGGGCACGATGCAGGCGTTCGTCGCTGGCGGATCCTCAACTTCCTGCATCGGCCTGCCGCAATCCATGCAAGAGATCCGAAAATGAAGCGGTGAAGCCCTCGGATCCAGCGCCTTAAGGAACCGCAGTCGGGGTCTTCTTCCTGCCGGAAATGCGTCCCAGGACGCTGACCAGCGACACCACGCACAGCGCCAGCAGCAGTCCCACGTCCAGCAGCAGCAACCACAGCAGATGCATGCCGTGCACCGGCGGCTGATGCATGGCCGACAGCATCCACGGTACCGACCACGCCAACAGCAGAACGAAGGCAATCAACAGGCGCAGCCACAGCCGCTTCAATTTCCACGGTCGCACGATCAAGGCGGCCACGACCAGTTCAACCGTGCCCAGCAACGCGAACACGATGACAGTGCTGGTCGGGTAGGGCAGCTCGGCGCCTTCCAGGCGGTGCAGCAACCAGTAGTCCGGGGTGAAGCCGGCATTGACCAGCGCGACGATCAGCGCCAGCCAGGTCAGCGCGACCAGCAACCAGAACAGGCGGATGTAACGTCTAGGCATCGGCGGTGTCCATGGTAGCGGGCAGGCGGCTGCGTGATGCATAGCACACCGATGTGGCGATCGCGGCCAGCGCCAGCAGGCCAGGCCCGACAGTGAAGTACAGCAGGCGCAGCGGGTGGTTGTGCATCAGCGTCCAGGTCGCGAACGTCAGCGGAACCGCCAGCACCAACAGTTTGGCGAACAGCGGCCGCAGCACCGCAATCAGTGGCTGGGCGCCGAGGAACATATGGAACAGATAGAACTGGGCGATGCCAAGGCCGATGTCGCGATGCGAGGTGAAGCCGAAATTGTCGCGATACCAGTTCATTCCCAGCGGAATCAGTGCCCAGTACAGCAGCGCTACTACCAGATGCAGCAGCAGGGCGATCAACAGGGGCTTGCCGCGAAGGAACATGGGCGCACAGGGCTGGGCGGGGCAGCGTACCCCAGTGCGGACGCCCATGACCGCATCGTGTGAAGACTGTTGACGGCGTGAAGGAATTTGGACACAATAGCGCTCCTTCGACGCAGGTCGAACGGAATCTGCGGGAATAGCTCAGTTGGTAGAGCGCAACCTTGCCAAGGTTGAGGTCGCGAGTTCGAGTCTCGTTTCCCGCTCCAGATTCTACAGGGCCCCGGTAGGGGCCTTGTTTTTCTCCCGCCACGGCAAGGCGGGGCACGTTGGGCCACAAGGCTTTACGCGCAGTCAGAAAAGTGAAATCGCTGGTGTGTGTTCCGGATTTCCGGTACCATGGCGGCTTATGCGGGAATAGCTCAGTTGGTAGAGCGCAACCTTGCCAAGGTTGAGGTCGCGAGTTCGAGTCTCGTTTCCCGCTCCATGTTCCGACAGGCCCCATCATGGGGTTTTGTCTTGTCAGGGCTCCGTTCCTGGCGCGCAGTACGTTGGCCTCATGGCAGAGTGGCTATGCACCGGATTGCAAATCCGTTTACAGCGGTTCGATTCCGCTTGAGGCCTCCAATTGAAAAGCCCTGACTCCGGTCAGGGCTTTTTTGTTTGCCTGGATGCCAGCTAACCTGCGTCCGGATCGATATCCGCTACAGCCTGGCCAGCGCCTGCACCGTGGCCTGGGTCAGTGGCTGGGGCAGCGCATCCAGCGCGAACCAGCCCAGGCCGGTCTGCACACCCGGCTCCTGGATGGATGCCTCGGCACCGGCAGGTGCCCGAGCCTCGAAGATCGGCGCAACCCAGTGCTGCGCAAGTGTCGGCTCGAAATGATCGGCCACGCACAGCAGGCGCAGCAGCGTCACTTCCAACGCCGTCTCCTCGCGAGTTTCGCGGACCACGGCAGCCTCCACCGTTTCCATCCAGTCGACTTTGCCGCCGGGCAGGCCCCAGTGCCCGCGCTCCGGATCGCGTCCGCGCTGGATCAGCAGGATGCGGCCGTCGGCATCACGGACGACGGCGCCGCATCCAACGCGGGGAATCTGAAGTTCAGTCATGGCAGAGAATGAAGAAGGAGCCGTCTTCATTCTTGCATGCACACCGTATCAGGCGAACCCGCGCTAGGCTGGGCACCTGTGCATCAGCATCCTCACAGGTGTGTCGCATGCTTCTCCGGCAACTCAGCGCTGACGACGCCGATATTCTCTGGCAAGCACGGTTGCAGGCCCTTCGCGAGTCGCCCGCGGCGTTCCTGTCCACGCTGGCCGAGGCGCAGGATGACTCGGCGGACGTGATGCGCGCCCAGCTTGCCGATCCCGGCACGCGCTACTTCGGCACGTTCGTTGACGGCATGCTGGTGGGCTTCCTGCGTTACGTACGCCCGGTGCGGATGGCGCGACGGCATACGGCGGAAGTGCACAGTGTCCATGTGGGTGCTGGCCATCGAGGCCAGGGTGTCGCCCGTCAGCTTCTTCTTGCCGCGTTCGCGGCTGCGCGCGCGGAAGGCATCGAATCGCTAACTCTCACGGTACTGGCGGACAACGCCGCCGCGCGCGCGCTGTATGAATCGCTGGGTTTCACCGAATCCGGCGTCGAGCCGCGCGCGGTGAAGCGCGACGGCCGCTATGTGAACATGGTGTCGTACTGGATTTCAGTGACCAGTCACCGACCATCGCCGGCACCTTGAATCACCCGCTCTACGCCGGATCGTAGACCGGCGTCTGCGCGCGGAAGTTGCGCCCGACTGGTTCACCCACGCTCAGGTAGTGGCGGAACAGATAGATCAACGGTTTCCAGTGGGCGACATCGATGTGCTGGGTGCCAGCCACGGTGATCGCTTCGTGCGCATGCACGCAACGGATCCGTCCTTCGACGATCACGAAGCCCTGACCGTCATCCTCGCCGGGCGGGTGCATCGCCATCACGCTGACTTCCACCTGCAGCGGGCACTCGGCAATCGCCTCTGGTGCGACGTGCGTCGAGGCGACCGCACTGAAGCCCCCCAGCGCGAACTTGTCGCGGACGTGCACGTAGCCCATCGCCTGTTTGGCAGTGGGTACCGGGTGGCAGCCTGTCGCGCGCGCGATGGCCTCGACCTGTGCGGCCTGCGCGGAGGATGGGAAGTTCAGTACGCACTCGTTGCGCAGCTGCAGGTTGCGATAGCCCTGACCCTGCACGCCGAGGCCCAGCACTACCCGGTTGCCCAGGGCCCAGAACGAAGACAACGGACTGATGTTGCTGCTGCCGTCGTCGTTCAGCGTGGTCATCAGCAACACAGGCGTGCCCGGGTACAGGACCGAAGGGGTGATGCAGCGGCGGGGAATCGGAGCGGAATTCATGGCAGGCCTTGCACTATCGGGGGGACCACTGTGCCGTGGCAGCGGGTGCCGACGCTTCGGCCTGCATCGAACTGTCGGCCTGCAACGGCGTGCCACAATGCGGGCATGGTCCACACCTCCGGTTCCCTTGTCAGCGTCGGTGCCCTGGTTGGTGACCAGGCGCGCGCATCCATGCTGCTGCAGTTGATGGATGGGCGTGCGTATACCGCGACGGAGCTGGCACGCGTGGCTGGGGTAACACCGCAGACGGCGAGCACGCATCTGCGCAGGCTGGTCGAGGGCGACCTGCTGGTCGCTGTCGCGCAGGGGCGCCATCGCTATCACCGGCTGGCCTCGCACGAAGTCGCCGACATGCTGGAGGGCATCCTGCGCGTTGCGGACCGCACGCCGTCCTGCACCGCTGAGGCATCACGCAGCATGCCGGCGTTGCGCCAGGCGCGTTCCTGCTACCGGCATCTGGCCGGTGTGCATGCGGTGGCGATCACCGACCGCTTGTTGCAGGCAGGGCACCTGGTCCCGCACCAGGCGCATTGGCAGGTGAGTGTGGAGGGCGCAGCGTTCCTGCAGGAGCTCGGCCAGCCGCTGGCAGAGCTGCTGCGGCTTCCCGTGACGGTCAAGCCTGCGCGCTACTGCCGAGGATGCCTGGACTGCACCGAGCGGCGCCCGCATCTGGCCGGGCTGGTCGGCGAGGCGATGCTGGACAGCTTCGTGAAGAACGATTGGCTTCGGCGGGTTGAGGGTCGACGCGAACTGCGCCTGACGCAGCCGGGGCGCGAAGCGCTGTGGACGCGGTTCGGCCTGGCGACATAGGGCCCCTCCCGTCTCATTCGCCCACGACATGGCAAGGCGCTATGGTCGAGTTCCAAGTCTTAGGGAGCTGCAATGGCGAGCAAGGACATGAACGATCGCGGCACGCTGGCGGTATGCCGGCAATGAGCAAATCTTCTGTGGAAGTACGTTGGCTGACGTTCCGGCTGATGAACGGCCAGTCGATCGGACCGGATCGGCTGAAGGATGGATGGGTGATTGCTTCGGAGACTCGCCACTGTGGCGTGCGGCGTGAAGCCATCGAAGGCGCGGGCGTGGTCTACGCGCTGTATGCACCGGCCAACCTGGCCTCACCGCGGCGCGCGGAGATGCGCATGCGCGAATTCCTGATGAGCTCCGGCTACACCTTCACCATGGGTACGCTGGGCGGCTGACGCCGCCCTTTTGGGGATTACGGGCGTACGGTCAGTGCCTGGCCGAGCATGCCGATCGGACCGCGCGCATCGTGCAGCACGGTGCTGGTCAAGCCGAGACCCTGGTGGCCAAACGACACCGACGTGTCGAAGCCCAGCCACTCGCCTTCGGGCATGCCGAACAGGTGCGCGGTCAGATCGAGGTTGGGGAAGGCGACCTCCTTCGGATCGGCGCGCACGGCCATGCCATTGGACAGATCGAACAGGGTGGCGGCACGGGCCAGCGGACTGACCGGCTCGCCGTCCAGCAGCCCGTGCTTCGCGCGCGCCCAGTAGGTGGCACGGCCGGTCCCCTGATCATGTCGGCGGATCTCCACGCTCTTGATGAAACCACCTGGCCAGACCGTACCTGGGTCCCACGCGGGCATTGATTCCGGCGGAGCAATGCCGGTGATCGGCGTGCCGGCGATGGCCTGCGTATCGTTCGGGCGCATCAGCCATGCACGCACGCGCAGCGCCGGGCGATCGTCATGGCGCAGCGTGGCTTCGACCAGTTCGATGGTGCGACCACCGCGCAGCACCTGTACGTGGGCCTCCATCGCTTCGATCGGAATGGTGCCGAGGATGTCGTAGGACAGGCGCGCGATCAGAAAACCGTGCCCACGCGCTGCGGCGTCACGTTCCAGGTGGTGCGCCAGCAGCCCGATCGCAGGTGCGATGTGTTGTTCGCGGATGTTCCAGGCGCCGCCCGTGTGTTCGGTCGGCAGGTAGCGGGTGTCGCTCAGTCGTTCGAAGAAGGCCATCGTATGCGTTGTGTCAGCAAGGAGGGGAGGCGGCAGATGCTGCGCGGGTCCCTGCATCGTAAGCGTTTGGCAGCGTGGCCGGCTGAGCCGGCTCCCGCAGGAGCCGGCCGGATGCCGGTCAGGAGGACTGGCAATCCATTTCGCGGCACATCTTGTACTGGGCCAGGCATTCTGCGGGTGTCTTGGCCAGTGGGCCTGAGGTTGCGCGCAGACAATATTCGTACTGCTGGCTGCAGAATTCACAGGGGCCCGCGGCGAAGGCCAGCCCGGTCACGACCATGCCAAGGAACATCACGGTCTTCAAGGTCGTCTTGATCATCACGTCAGTCCTTTGTGTGCCCGTCAATGGGCCCGGCCACCATAGCAGTCCTTATGGTGCGCCCCTGATGCGCTGCGACACGTTGAGCTCAACGCTGGATTGCCTTCAAGGCGTCGACAACCTGTGCTTCAGAGAAGCCACAATGCCCTTCGCCCACCGGCGGGAGCACGCGCGGGTGTGGTCGCGCGCCGCCCTGTGCGGCCATCTGCGGATACATCGCCTGCATGTGCGGCACGATGGTGGGATCGTTGTTGTTGAACTGGACCACCAGCGGTCGCTTCAACGCGCCGCTCAGTGCCAGCTTCGCGCGGACATCGGCCTGTGCCGCAGGCACGGGAGCGATGCGCTGCACGCCGGCATTGAACGCTGCGTCGTCACCGAATCCGCTGTACACCACACCAAGGTTGCCGGCCGGCATGCCGCCGCTGCGCGTGGCCAGTTCATGCAGGACCAGCGTGTGCAGGCTGATTGTCCCGGCCAGTGCATCCGGAGCGACCTGCAGTCGCTTGGCGAGCACGTCGGCATGCTGGGGATTCCGTTGCAGCGCGTCGGCGATGCCCTGATAGAGCACTCCCTGCGGCAGCACGGCCGCTTCATCCGAAGCCAGTCCGGTGGCCGGCAGGCCTGCAGCGTTGGGGAAAAAGTAATCGAAGGCGACCAGCGTGGTCAGCAGATCTGCGGCGATCTGTTCGCCACTGAGATTGGCACCGCACAGCGAGACGCCGCCGGTGTAGTGCTGCGGGAAGCGCTCGAGGCTGGCGAGTGTCACCGCGCCGCCCATCGAGAATCCGAGCAGCCAGGTGTGGCGCACGCGCTTGAGTTCGCCCAGCGCGTGCTGGCGCAGGCGCTCCATGTCGGTGATCGCATCGGCCACTGCCCAGCCCTGGCTGGCGTAGGCACTCTGCGCGACGGCGTAGCCTGCGGACAGCAGCGTTGCGGTGCTGTCATTGGCGGTCATCGGCGTAGTGCGTGGCACGCCCACCGGCTCGTAGCCGTGCGCCAGCATCACCAGGTCGCCGTTCCAGTCAGCCGGCACGTCCAGGCGCCAGGGTGCGCCCTGCAGCTCACCGCTGAGCATGCGTGGTGCCGTGGGGGGCGCAGCCAGCAGCGATGCCGCAGGCAGCAGAAGGCCGAGGGCGAGGGCGCATCGAAGCAAGGGTCGCATCGTGGTCATTCCATGCGGGAATCGCGCCGAGCATAGATCCCCGCAAAACCTTGCGCGCGCTGCACTGCCGCAGGGGATTGCCCGCCGGCCAGGCTGCGCTCTACGCTGGCGGCATGGTCCTGCACAGCATCGCGTCGATTATCCGCATTCCCCACGGGAAGGCGGGATAGCGCGCGGTCGCCACGGCCATGCAACCCGCCCGGGAAGGCGGGTTGCATGCGGCGCTCTCCCGGGTACTGGAATCCATCAAGGAGAACGCAGATGCATCATCTTTCATCGACCGACAATGCGCCGACCCTGCACCTGGTGTGCGGCAAGATCGGTGCCGGCAAATCCACCCTGTCGCAGCAGCTGGCGGCGCAGCCACGTCATGTGCTGATCAGCGAGGACGCCTGGCTGGCCGCGCTGTATCCCGACCAGATCCACTCCGTTGCCGATTACCTGCAGCGCGCGGCCGCGCTGCGCGGAGCGCTGACGCAGCATGTATGCGCGATCCTGCAGGCCGGCGTTTCGGTCGTGCTCGACGTTCCGTTCAATACGCGGGCCGCCCGTGCATGGGGCCGCGAACTGTTCGAGTCGGCCGGTGTTGCCCACCAGCTGCATTTTCTCGATGTTGCCGACGCCATCTGCAAGGCGCGGCTGCATGCCCGCAACGCGCGCTGCGAGCACCCGTTCCAGGCCAGCGACGAAGCCTTCGAGCAGATCACCCGTCACTTCGTGGCACCTGCGCAGGAAGAGGGCTTCATGGTGATCCGTCATTCACAGGAGGCTTGAGGGCGCAGAGAGTGCGGCGTTCAGTCGACCATTTCGGTGGCGATTCCGATACGATCTGTCGCATTGAGCTCGCCTCGCTTGACCCGGAGTCCCGTCATGGTCGACCGTCTCGCCATACTGCTTGAACGTTTTGCGGTGACCGCCTCGGTATTCCATGCCGGTGCGCTGTGCGGCATCAACACGCTGGAGGGCGAAGACGAGGCGGGTCAGCTGCACCTGGTGCGGCGCGGGCCGGTGCAGGTCAGCCACGGGCAGCAGACCGTGCAGGTCGAAGTGCCGAGCCTGCTGCTGTATCCGCGGCCGATGCCGCATCGCTTCAGTACCGACCCGCAGCAGGGCGCCGACATGGCCTGCGCCAACCTGCATTTCGAGGGCGGCCGGCTCAATCCGATCAGCGCCGCGCTGCCTGATTTCATCTGCCTGCCGCTGGCCGATCTGTATGGCGGCAACGCGGCGCTGGAACTGCTGTTCGAAGAAGCGTTCGAGCAGCGTTGCGGGCGGGCGGCGATGGTCAACCGGCTGTTCGAGGTGGTGATGATCCAGGTGCTGCGCCAGCTGATGGAAGGCGGCGAGATGCGTGGCGGCCTGTTCACCGGGCTGGGTCATCCGCGGCTGCGGTTGGCGCTGGTGGCGATGCATGAAGCGCCGGCGCAGGCGTGGACGCTGGAGGACCTGGCCGAAGTGGCCGGCATGTCACGCAGCGTGTTCGCCGCCAGCTTCCGCGAGGCGATGGGCACCACGCCGGGCCAGTACCTGCAGGGCTGGCGGGTGGGGTTGGCGCAGCAGGCACTGCGCCAAGGCAGACCGCTGAAGCGGATTGCCGACGATGTGGGGTACGGCAGCGAAGCGGCGCTGTCGCGCGCGTTCAAGGCGCACACCGGGCAGTCGCCGCGGGAATGGCGGGGACAGGCCCGTGCCAGTGCGGCCTGAGCGTCAGCCGAGCACCAGCCGGGCCAGCTTCATCCCACCGAACAGGCCGGCCAGGCCCAGTGCCACCGAGCCGCCGGCATACAGAGCCGCCAGCCCATGCTGGCCACGCTGCAGCAGCAGGCCGATCTCCAGCGCATAGGTGGAAAACGTGGTGTAGCCGCCGAGGATGCCGGTGGCCAGCAGCAGGCGCAGCTGCGGCGAGGCGCCATTGCGCATCGCGAAGACCTCGACCACCACGCCCATCAGCAGGGCGCCGCTGACGTTGATCAGGAAGGTCGACCAGGGCCAGGGACTGCCGACGGCCACCCGCGCGCCGATCAGGTTGCAGGCATGGCGCAGGCAGGCACCGATGCCGCCTCCGACGAAGACCAGGAAATAATTGTTCAGTGTTTGCATGGCGTGCCTCGAATGCGGGTTCGCAGGGTCAATGGCGAACGCCGAGGGCAGGCACGACCTGCCGTCGACGAACACCGGGTTCGTCCTGGCAGGAGCCATCAGCCTTCTCAGGCGGTTATCGGGGGAGCCCCATCCCCATCGCGGTCCATGCTACCAGCGGCGGTGCATTCACGTCATCGAGGTCGTCAGCACGCGGGCGACCTTGCTGCGGCTGAAGCCATCCATCAGCAGTTCGAACGCGAGCAGATCCAACGCTGCATGGCGGCGATGGTCGATCTCCAGCCCGTTCTCGGCCACCAGGTGACTGACCAGCTCGTAGGCGTCCTGCCAGACATCCAGATGGGCCTGGCTGGGGATGTAGGCACTGCCAGGCTCACCGACGCCGAGCCCGCTGACCCCGTACAGCAGCTCGCGTGCGTCCAGCTTGGCCGCATCGGCGATGCGGAACAGCTGTTCGGCTTTCACGTGCGAGGCGCTCACGTGGTCGTTGAGCCAGTTGCTGATGGTTGCTGTCGTTGATTTGGCGGCGCGTGCCAGATCGGCCGGGCGTGGGTGCCCGGCTTTCTTCATGGCTGCCGCGAGTCGTTGGCCGAGAGTATTCATCTATGCAAGCCAGCTTAACGCGTGGATTGCGAAGAAGCCTTGTCGCAAGAATCAGTCTGGTTAACAGAGGGACCGACCGTGACCGAATTCTGGAGCAAGCGGCAGGTGCGCACCCGGCTGGGATTCCAGACCGATGCCGAACTGGCCCGCTTCTTTGGCATCAGCCGTTCCGCAGTGTCGCAATGGCCGAAGGATTTCCCGATTCCGGCCCTGCGGCAGTACATCCTGCATCAGCGCTATCCGAACCTGTTCCCCACGACAGAAGCGTCGGCGGGCGAATCCATCTGACTTGCGCCGCCTTTTGTCGCATTTAGCACTCTAAGCGCAGTTTGCTAAGTATGCTTAGCAAAATAGGCAAGATCGATCGATCTGAGGGTCACAATCGGCGCCATCTACTGGAGTCATCGGTCCATGGTTCCCGCGGCCTGTCGGCTTCACCCCATCCGGGGGCCCCGGGGTCCCGTATGTAGTTTCGTGAACGATTAATAATTTCAATCGCTAAAGTCGCCGCATGTAATTGACCTGTCGTGAAATCTATGACTAATTGGAGTCAACCAGGCGTGAAGCCTGGGAGTCTTTCAGTAGCACGCAAGTGAGTCGGTAGACCGTCAACAATGCAGAACAAGTCCAACGGAGGTCGTATGGAATACGGCATGCATGGCTTGGCTGAACGGGTACGCCGCGAACTGGAAGCCAGTTACCACAAACACGGATGCGGTCCGGCGTTCTGGGATACCTACCAGCAGGTGCTGGACCGTCTGGTCCCGCAGGGGACCGAGCGTACCGAAGTCACCAACGAAATGGCGCTGATCATCGAACAGCTGGGCATCGTCCGGCGTGCGCAGCTTGTGCCGCCGCACGCCAGCGGGTCGCGTTGATTCAGAGCAGGCGCCAGGCGCCGCAGGCAAGCAGCGCCAGCAACAAGAACAGCAGGGCCAACGTCCGGGGTCGCCACAGGCGCTTCGGTTGTCCGGCCATGGCCTGCGGACTGCAGTAGCGCACCAGCGCCGGACCGAAACCGGCCCGGTGCTGCTGTTGTGCGCAGGCCTCCAGGCAGGCACCGCAGGCCAGGCAATCGGCTTGCGGTCCCTGTCGGATGTCCAGTTGCATCGGGCAGGCAATGACGCAGGCCGCGCAATCGGTGCAATCACCCAGACGGTCGGCGCTGAAGGTCGGCATCGGTCCAGCCAGCAGCGGATGCGCGGCGCGGAATACGTAGTCCTGCGCAGTGGTCGGGTCGAGCAGGCCGCGGCCACGGCCCAGCACCCCGCCGAGCCCGGATGGACGTGGCCCGCGCGGCTCACCGCGACGGGCGTCGTACAGCATGCGCGGCGTATGCGGATCGGTCAGCAGTGGTTGCATGCGTGCGAACGGGCACAGCGAACGGCAGACCTGCTCGCGCAGGAAACCGGCGTTTCCCCAGGTGGCAGCGGCATAGAACAGTACCCAGAACGTTTCCCAGCCGCTCCAGCCAGCGTTTGGCGCGGCGGCCAGCAAGCCGGTGATCGGGCTGAACAGGCCGACGAAGGTAATGCCGGTCCACACTGACAGCAGTCCCCAGGCCAGCTGGGTGACCGGGCGTACAGCAGGTGCCGGCAGCATGCGGGCCGCGCTGCGGGCGATCCAGTCGAAGGCGCGCCGCCACAGCGTCTGCGGGCAGGCATGGCCGCACCAGATGCGTCCGGCGAGGTGGGTAAGCAGCGCCAGGCCGACGGCCAGTACCGCCAGCAGGCCGATCAGTACGCCGACGTCGCCGGGCCACAGGGTCCAGCCGAACAGGTCGAATCGCCGCGCGTTGATGTCCAGCAGCAGCGCCTGGCGGCCCTCCCAGCGCAGCCACGGCAGTGCGTAGAACAGCGCCAGCAGGGCGGCGCTGAGCGTGCCGCGCCAGTGCCAGGGACGGGGAGTCCGGGTACATGACGTGCTCATCCCAGCGGCAGCTCGTCGTCGTCATCGCTCGGCATGGGCCGCTGCAGGTACCAGGTGACCGCGCTGGACAGTGCCGTCACCGACCAGAACATGAAGAATCCCGCCGTGTAGCCCAGTTCGCGGCTGATTGCGGTGCCTGGGAAACTGATGGCCTGCAGGCGCAATGGATCGACGAAGGCGAAGAACACCACGCTGGCCACGCCGGCGGCGATGAAGCTGGGCCAGAGGATGGCGCCCCACTGCTGGATCAGCCGCTGGCGGCGGTTGGGAGAAGGTCTGTTCATGCTGTCCCGGATCGAAAAGTGGGCGGCGCGTATACTTCGCCAGGGTCGGCGCCGCATCCGCAGGGCATGCTTCCTGCAAGCGTGCCAGCCTAGGCGCAGCGGACTGCGCCGACATTGATCTGGATCAACGGTGGTGATGGCCGGCTGCGGCACACTGCCGGCACGCTTTGGGTACCCCGATGAACGCAACACCGCCGCCTGTCCTCCCCGTCGCCTCGCCCGAGTTGTGCACCGAGCAGGAAGTGACCCGCCTGGTTCATGACTTCTATGCCCGCGTGCGCGAGGAAGAGCGGCTGGGGCCGGTGTTCGGCGCGCACGTCCACGATTGGCCCGAGCACCTGGCGCAGCTGGTCGACTTCTGGTCGGCGATGTTGCGCGGCACCCGCCGGTTCAAGGGCTCGCCGATGTCCAAGCACATGGCCATCGAGCTGGACAAGGACCTGTTCGACCGCTGGCTGGTGCTGTTCCGGATCACCACCGCCGAATGCAACAACCCGCCGATGCAGGAGCTGGCCAACGACGTGGCCGCGCGCATCGGTGACACCTTCTGGAAGCGCTACCAGATGCTGCGCTGGCCGCAGGTCGGCCTGCCGGTGCTGGGCATCCCTGCCAAGGATTGATCTGGGTCAAGGCGGCGCAGGCCGCCCGGCGCGATGCTGGCGGCATGGACACGTTCTCTCCCGCCGCTGGTGGCCTGGCCTGGACCTTCGACCCCGATCTTCTGCGTCGGCACGACCGGCCGGGCCCGCGCTACACCTCGTACCCGACCGCGCCGCATTTCCATGATGGCTTCGACGCGCCGGCACTGCGCCAGGCGATCGCCGACAGCAACCAGCTGGCCCGCGCGCTGTCGTTGTACGTGCATGTGCCGTTCTGTTCCAGCCCCTGCTTCTACTGCGGCTGCAACCGGGTGATCACCCGTGATCGCGGTCGTGGCCACAGCTACGTCTCACGCGTGCTGGCCGAGGCCGACCTGCTGGCGCCGCAGTTCGATGACGGCCGTGAAGTGATCCAGCTGCACCTGGGCGGTGGTACGCCGAACTTCCTCGATGCCGAAGCGATGACCACGCTGGTGGAAGGACTGCGCCGGCGTTTCGATTTCAGTGATTCGCCGCAGCGCGATTTCTCGATCGAACTCGATCCGCGCTTCATCGACACCCGCGACGTCGCCATGCTGGCGCGGCTGGGCTTCAACCGGGCCAGCCTGGGCGTGCAGGATTTCGATCCGAAGGTGCAGGAATCGATCAACCGCGTGCAGGGCGTGCAGCAGACGCTGGACATCCTGCGCGCCTGCCGCGACAGCGGCATGCGATCGGTCAACGTCGACCTGATCTATGGGTTGCCGGGACAGAGCCTGGAAGGCTTCGGTCGCACCCTCGAGCTGGTGCTGGCGCTGCGCCCGGACCGCCTGGCGGTCTACGGCTACGCGCATCTGCCGCATCTGTTCCGCGCACAGAAGCAGATCGACGAAAGCCGCTTGCCGTCACCGGAAGACAAGCTAGCGCTGCTGGGCCTGGCGGTGGAGAGGCTCTCGTCGGCCGGCTACCAGTACATCGGCATGGATCACTTTGCGTTGCCGGAAGAGGATCTGTCGCGCGCACAGCGCGCCGGCCAGCTGCATCGCAACTTCATGGGCTATACCACCCATGCCGATACCGATCTGCTCGGCTTGGGCGTGAGTGCGATCAGCCACATCGGTGCCACCTACAGCCAGAATCCGCGCGACCTGCCGTCGTGGGAGGACGCGGTGGACCAGGGCCAGCTGCCGGTCTGGCGCGGCGTGGCGTTGAGTGCCGACGACCAGTTGCGCGCGGAACTGATCCAGCAGCTGATGTGCCAGGGCGAAGTGGATGGCACGGTGCTGGGCCAGCGTCACGGCGTGGATTTCGAGCAGTACTTTGCCGAGGACCTGCGTTCGGTACAGAGGCTGCAGGAAGACGGCCTGGCCGAATACCGCGATGGCGTGGTGCGTGCCAGTGAACCCGGGCGACCGCTGCTGCGGTTGCTGGCGATGTGCTTTGACCCGTATCTGCGTGCAGCACATGAGCAACCGCGTTACTCGCGGGCGATCTGATTCAGGGGGCAACGTGCTGGCGACGCCAGTCTAGCCGCCACTCCTCTTCTCGTCATCGGCCCAACGTAGGACCTCGGACCTCTTCCACTTTTCTCGTTTCCGATCTGGAGTGGGGCAGGGAAGCTGGGGCGGCAAGCCAACCTTTCGAGGAAGCCCCGCCCATTGGGCCTTGCCTCCGGCGTCGTCAGGCCCAATAGGACTGCACAGGAATCTGCACTGAGCCAGCGCTCGCCCTCGATCATCGCGGCCAGGACTGTAATTGACGGGCCCGGAACAGTAGGTTCGATCATGGCGCCTCCTCAGCCGAGCTCAAGATGCTGGAAGCTGCGCCGGGCTTGCGCGGGTGCGACGGGTACTCAAGCCACTGCTGTACCTCAGCCATTTCCTGGATGGTCTGTTCGAACGAGTCTCCAGGCGCCACGGAATGTGCGACCTCTGGCCATTCCTGCGCCATCATCTGTGCCGATGCACGGGCTTGGTTGATCTTGGCTCCGTCGGCAGCGGCGAAGATCCCAAACCTGATTGCGCGCCGGATAGGCAACCATATCCTCTACAGCGAGAACCTGGAGACGGAGATAGTCACGTTCGAGGTCGGGCTGGATGCCCTGAACTGCATGCCGGGCGACGTGATCCAGGTGGCCGACGCCAACCGCGCCGGCCGCCGGAACTCCGGCCGGATCAGTGTCGCCAGTGGGAATAGCCTTACGCTGGACGTGGTGCCGCCCACGATGGAGGTCGGAGACCTGCTGCGCGCCACGCCGCCGAACGAGCGGCGAGCGGGAGACTTCCACATGACGAGCGACAACCGGATCTTCATTTCCCGGCTGCAGACGGTTCAGCAGACCATGATCTCCAACATGTTCCCGGTGGTCGGCGCGACAAATGGGGCAGCAGAATGCCACGATCTTCATCGTGGACCTGACCGAGGTGCCGCTGGGGTTCGGGTGAGGGTAGCCCCTCACTCCGCCGCAACGGACGCTGCGGCCAGATGGCATCCATACGCTATCCCGCCCAGATCACCGCTGCCTACCTACATGGCCAATGGATCACGCTTCGAAGTCAGGGAGCCTAACCGCCAACTTTTCCTACCACCGAGTAAAGTGGCTCTAGGACCCATTCGTACAGTCGCCTGCGCTCTCCCATAATGTCCGCCTCCAAGCGCATTCCCGGACGCAGCGCTTCTGGTGTCCCATACGCCAGAACACTTTGCTTATCCAAGGAAACAAGCACCCGGTAGACGGGTTCTCCCCCTTCCCCTTTGGAACTGGCAGCTGCAATTGCACTTCGAGAAACACGAATGACCGTACCTTCGTGACTACCAAATTTCTGATATGGATAGGCCAAGTAACGCAAGAGCACGCGATCGCCGGGCTTGACGAATCCAATTGCGGCGCTCGGGACCAACAATTGTGCGCGCAACTGTGATCCTTCAGGCAGCAGACTAAGAATCGGCTGGCCGACTTGCACCGCCTGTCCCGCTTCTACCAACCTACTGGCAACGAGACCAGAGACCGGAGCACGCAGCAGCAACTCGCCGCTGGCCTCGGCCTGAACGGACTCCTGGTTGAGCGTCGCCAAGTCACGTTCGCTTGTAGCCCGGGCAGCACGCCGCTGCTCGGGGAGTTCCGCAAGCGACTGGTCCAGTTGAGCTAGCGTCCGGCGCATCGACGTTGCTTGACGCTGTAGAGACTGCTGTGCATTGAGCATGTCCAGCATCGATTGCTCCTGCTGACCAAGTTGTATCAGGCTGACATAACGTTGATCGACGACTTGGCGGAAGCGCTGAACGGTTTCCTGGCCAATGCGCACCTGCTCCCCACGAGTGTGGATTTCGCCTTCGATTTGCTTTAACTCGCTACGCAATGCGTCGCGTTGCTGCTCAATACCACGCTGCTGAACCTGCAATTGTCTATCCTGCGCGTCCTGAAGCGTGCCCAGGCTCACGGCCCGAGTTTCTTGCCCATCACGCATGACCTTAAGTGCATCGTCGCCAGCTGCAGTGACTCGCGGCACGTTGATCAAGAGCAGTGCGGCCTGCTGTTGGACGTGGTCGCCTTCTTCTGCATGCAGAGTGGCGACAACACCTGCAGAAGGTGCTACCACGGTGGATAAGCCGAGATCCGGAATCAGCTCACCTTCCACCCTGGAACGTCGGGTGTACTCTCCAAAGGTGAAGAAGCCCAGCACGACGGCAGCAGAGGTGGCCGCCAAGGCTGCGAGCACCCACAACCTTATGGGCTGAGCAAGTGAGATGCTTCCAAGCCAATTTCCTCGCTTCGCTTCAAGGACTTCCCGGCGAAACAGCCCGTTCATGCAAGCACTTCAGTGGTCACTGACTGTTCGCACTCTCGGCTTGTCGAAGAGCACAGTTCGCGAACAATAGCGCCGGCATGCATGACCAGCACTCGATCGGCGCTGGCAATCGTCTCCGGACGATGCGCGATGATGACGCGCGTCAGGTCGAGCTGACGCACCGCATCGTTGACCAGGCGTTCGCGCTCCACGTCAAGGTGGCTGGTGGCCTCGTCCAAGAACAATAGCTGGGGTTTCCGGTACAAGGCTCGCGCCAGGATCACCCGTTGCTTCTGTCCACCAGACAAGGAGGTGCCCATATCAGCAATCAAGCTGTTGTATCCCATAGGCATTGCTGCTATGTCGTCATGAACCGCTGCGAGTCTGGCAGCTTCCATGATGCGATCTTCGTCTATGTTTTCGTTCTCAAAGCTGATGTTATCGCTGATGCTTCCTGCAAAGAGTTGATCGTCCTGCATTACGGCCCCAATGACGCGACGATAGTGCTCCATTCCTATTTTATGCATGGGAATACCTCCTATCCGGATCTGCCCTTCGGTTGGCGTTAGCAGCCCAAGCAACAGCTTCAGTAGTGTGGTCTTCCCGCACCCAGATGCTCCAATAATCGCCACCGACTCTCCGGGGCCGATCGTCAGGTTGCAATTGCGGAGTACCCAGGGCTCTCCCGATGCGTATCGAAAGCCCAGGCCTTCCACCTCTATGCGTAGCTCCGCAGGCAAGTCCTGTCCGCAAGACCGCTCTCCGGTAGCTTCAGGCTCGGTCAGTACAATGTCAGACAAGCGCTCTCCATGCAGTCGCAGCATTCGGAATTCCATCCATTTGTCGATCAGACCGCCAATCCTTTGAGCAAACTGGTCCTTATAGGCAAGGTAGGCGATGAGCATGCCAACAGAGAAAATGTTCTGCATCGCCAAGACTGCGCCGATCCAGACGACCGCGATACGCTCCATGCCAAAAATGAGCTGACTGGTGCTGTTGAACGCCAGCCCAAATCGCGCGAGCCAAACATCGCGATTGATCGTTTCATTCATCAGGTTGTAGTAGCCCGAGCTACGTAGCGTTTCTCTGCCTGCAATCTTGATGGACTGCACACCGCGAATTGACTCCATTAGATGACTTTGCTGATGGGCCGATGCGATCAGTTGCCGCTCAGTACCGTTGCGAAACGCGCGAAATGCCAAGGCGCGTGCAGACAGGTAGAGGCCGACGGCGAGCAGCGTCACCAAGGCAAGCTTCCAGCTGTAAAGTAGCATCATGCCAAGCGTAACGATTGCCATGACGCCATCAATCAATGCTTCCACAAAGCTTGTCGTAAGGGTTCGTTGGATGGCCTGCACGCTGCCCATGCGTGAGGTGATATCACCCAGGTGACGCTTCTCGTAAAAATCAACTGGGAGCCGAATCAGATGGCTAAACACGTTTCCTGTCCATTGCAGGCCGAGCCGATTGGAGAGATGGATGACAGCCCACCCCCGCACCACTCCAATACCGATCTGCAGTAGCAGTGCAAACCCAAACCCGATGCCGAGGACCGTCAGCAGATCACGATCGGCCGCGATCAACACCTGATCGACGACCCACTGCATGAAGAATGGGGCCAGCAGCACAAAGACCTGCAACGCCAGCGATAGAAGAAGAATGAGTCCAAGTGCACGCCATAGACCACTGACTCTGCCGGTCAATTGTGAGATTGCGATCGCGGGTGGCGGCGCAGAAGGACGCATATCAGCACCAGGGCTGAGCTCCAAAGCAATTCCCGTGAAGTGCTGCGAAAAATCAGCCCAGGCCAGAACGCGTTTTCCAAGTGCCGGATCAAGGACCGTAACGTGGCGCTTGTGGACGCGCGTGAGCACAACGAAGTGATTGAGGTCCCAATGCAGAATGCACGGGAGCTTCAGTTCTGCCAAATGCTCCAAATCCAATCGCAGTGGACGGCACATGAAACCCATCTTCGCGGCGATGTCCATCAGCTGCGAAAGCGTTGCGCCTTTGAGAGATAGCGAATGCTGCCGGCGAAGCTCACGTAGACCTATGCGATTGCCATGGTGGGAGGCGACCATGGCCAAGCAAGCAAGGCCGCACTCCGCAGCTTCGGATTGCACAATGGCGTCCATGCGTGCTCCGTCTTTATTTCGGTTTTGCGAGTGAGGCGTGACTGCCGCAGGCGTCACCGTTATAACTCGGAATGAACGATGCCTCGCACCTGGTCATCTATCCATCGCGGCGCGTGTGATCGCTACTCCCTTGTGCTGGAGGGTCCTGCAATTTATATCAGGATGATTGCGCTTTTGCAGGACACATTTCCGATGATGAGGTTGCTGCATCTCTCTTCGCCATATCTTTCCCGACATGGTACGCGCCGACCAGTGCCAAAAATCCCAAGCAAAGTGCCGCATAAATGGTGATAGCTTTGCGATCCTTTAGGCCAATGAAAGCTACGCAAAGGAATGCACCGATAAAGAAAGTGGCGCTGACGGATAAGCCCAAAATGATCAGCGCAAAAACACTCAATATCGCTATCTCGCGATGCGCACTTGATCCTGCAGAGAGAGGGGCCTCTTTCATGGTGTCTCCAGTGGTGTGCTTACGCCTCATAGCGTCAGCGCCCTCGAAAAGGCGCTGACGTTTTTTTTGCAAAGTACTACTGGTTAAGCCAAATTAGCGAGCAGGGCACTGGAGAGCGTCACGCGCCGCCATATCTTTCCCTACCTGATAGGCAAAGGCCAATACTGCGCCAACGGTGCCGGCTACTACCAGCGGGTTGCCGCCGGAAACTTGCTCGACTTCATTCATGTCGAGTTCGATAACTTCATTGTTCATGGGCACGTCCTTTTGATGTGGGATCACTGGATGATTAGCATTGATTGTTTGCGTAGTAACCGAGCAGAAGCATTGCGCCTACTACCGGGGACGCCACGAACGTCCCTGCGATAATCGTCTTTGTCGTACTTCCCATTCCGCCGGAAACGCTTAGAACCTGTTCATTCGTCAACGTATGCATTGCTTCACTCTCCTGTGTTGGCGCAATTCCCTGCGCCTGGGTGTCGGGGCTTCCGACGACTCCTTGCTCCGTCTCATTCTTGCGCAATGCTACCCAAGGGCTGATTTATCAATCTAGCGAAGGGTTGGCTTGGATTGGAGGTAAACATGGGGGGGGCTTGGAGTCAAGTGTTTTCTTAGGTGTTCCGGGTTTCGATCTGGAGATGGAGATGGAGATGGAGATGGAGATGGAGATGGAGATGGGGATGGGGATGGAGAGGAAGGGGCTGTGCTTGGCAAGAATTTTTTGTGCCTCGCCCTTTGTGCGATGCAACGCTGGTCTTGGCAGTCCTCGCTTTGTATCCGCAATGGGGAGTGGAAGTTGTGGGCATCGTTTTTTTTGCAATTTGTTGCAGTTGTTGGCTCAAGTGACATCTACAACTGGTGTTTGCCCGGTTTGCCGTTGGGGGCCTAACTCCCGGGATCGGCGTTATCGGCTTGTCGTTCCCTTGGTGGTCCTGTCAGAGGTGAGCGGCAATCTCCCTGCATTGGTTAGGAACCCAATCGAGGTAGACAGATTTTCCCTGGTGACACCGTCTTGCCACCTCCATCTCCGCGCACCCGTAACGGTCTAGCTGCGTGTCTGGTTGTTTGCCTGCACCTGGGAGGCCGGATGGGATGTGGTCATCCCCCCAACTGCGGGCGATCTCAGAAGCTGGCTCGTGGTAGTAGAGCATCAAAGACTTGAGGTCTCGATGTTCGGTGATTCTGGCCAGCTGCAGGATGTCGAGCTTCTTCGATAGCCTCCAGATAGCCTCTGCACGGCTGTCGTGGAAATGCACTTCCCGATCGCCCGCTGAGTCGCGGACCTTCCGCCAGAGCGCATCACGAACGCCTGACGTGATCTGGAGATGGGCCCGAAGCCGAGGGGTAGTGTCTTCAGAGCCTCGCAGGCCCGCCGACTAAGCGGTACGTCTCTCGCGTCGCCGTTCTTGCTAAGCTGGAGATACGCGTCGTGACCGGCCTTTCTGCTGCTGTGGCCAGCGAACGTCCGACATGGCGCTTTACTTGATCCACTTCCATTCCCGGGGCGTAGTCTCGAACACAGGCCGCATCAGGTTCATTTCACGAGCAACCGTCCCCGGCTTGACCTGCCTAAGCCTGGTATCTCGCCAAGCGATGATGTCCGAACTGTCGACTACCGCGATGCGCCGGTCCAAGAGCGGCAGAGATCTCCCAAGTCGCGATGCGGACCGACTCCCATCGCTCGCCAGTTCTCTTGGGCGCTTTCTCCTTGACTTAGTGGCGCATGGCTTCGCGCAGAGATTTGTCCGGAAGCTTCCCACCTCGCAGCTCGGCCTCTCGTTCTAAAGCCCACTTGGCAGCTTCCTGCTTCGTGTGCTTTGTAGTGGAGTCACGAACGCCGACGATACACACCAGCACGTGCCACTTGTTCCCTGATCGTTGGATGCTGGCCATGGCTGCATCATATGGGGAAAATTTGGGGAGAGTGGCCGGGCAAGTCCGGGCGAATCGTGGTGATCGCGAAGAACTCGATCAACCTAAGTGCCTGATTGCGTGCCGATTCGGGGTGAATCGTAGCGAACACGTAGGCTCCCCAAAACATGCGCTGGTGCCCGGAGCCGGAATCGAACCGGCATGGGGTTGCCCCCGGCGGATTTTAAGTCCGATGCGTCTACCAGTTTCGCCATCCGGGCCTGCAGCGCGGCGCCGATTGTAGCCCACCTGCGGTTCCGCGACCGGATTGCATCATGGCGGCGGCGTGCTTAACTGTCGATCGCATTCATGTCATAGTCCCTGCCATCGTTCCCAGGGGGGGAGCCACCTGATGTCGCTGCACGCGATTGCCTATGCCAGTGAGGCCCGCGCCGATCTGCAGACAACCGATCTTGACCGCCTGCTGGCCGACGCCACGGCATTCAATCGTGTAGCCGGTGTCACCGGTGTGCTGATGTTCGACGGAGCGCGCTTCCTGCAGTATCTCGAGGGCCCGGAGGACGGCATCGATTCGGTGTTCCAGCGCATCCTCAATGCGCGCAGCCACGGGCAGCTGAAAGTGTTGTGCCGTGCCCCCGTAGTGCAGCGCGCATTTCCGCGCTGGTCGATGGGCACGCGGCGGATCGAACCGGAGCTGCTGGCACAGATCGTCGACGCCGCGTGGCCCGGCTTCCTGCTTGGCAGCGGTGGATTCGAGCGCCTGCTGCAGGCCTGGACCGGCGCAGACGGCGAACTGGAACCGGCCGCGGTGGCGTTGGGGTCCTGAGCCCGCCTTGGCGGCAGGGCGCCGGGGCCGGTAGGCTGTAGCCTTTCTGGCGCAGGTTTTCCGGAGTGGTGCAGCAGATGAGTGTGTTGGCCGAGGCCATGGCAGCGTATGTGCGATCGCATCCGTTGCGCGGGATGTGCCGATGAGTGCGCCGGTAGCGGCGGCCAGCGCACCCCGGTTTGCGGTGATCGGCCTGGGCTACGTCGGCCTGCCGTTGGCGGTGGCGTTTGGCCGGCAGTGGCCGACGTTGGGTTTCGATATCGATGCCGGTCGCATCGCCGAGCTGCGCAACGGCCAGGACCACACGCTGGAAATGGAATCCGACGAGCTGGCAAGTGCGCAGCTGCTGCAGTACGGCAGCGATCCGGCACTGCTCGATGCCTGCAACGTCTACATCGTCACCGTGCCGACCCCGATCGATGCTTACGAGCAGCCCGACCTGGAGCCCCTGCGTTCAGCGACACGGCTGATTGCCAGTCATCTTCGCGCCGGCGACCTGGTGATCTACGAGTCCACGGTCTACCCCGGTACCACCGAGGAAGTGTGCGTGCCGCTGCTGGAGCAGGGCTCCGGCCTGTGCTTCAACGAAGATTTCTATTGCGGCTACAGCCCGGAACGGGTCAGCCCCGGCGACCGCCAGCGGCGCCTGGCCGACATCCGCAAGATCACTTCCGGCTCGACACCGGAAGTTGCTGCGGTGATTGATGGTCTGTACCAGCGCATCATCGCCGCCGGTACCTTCCCGGCACCGTCGATGCGGGTGGCCGAAGCGGCCAAGGTGGTCGAGAACATCCAGCGCGACGTCAACATTGCGCTGGTCAACGAGCTGGCCCTGATCTTCGACAGGCTGGGCATCGATACCCAGGACGTACTGGACGCCGCCGGTAGCAAGTGGAATTTCCTGCCGTTCCGGCCGGGGCTGGTCGGCGGCCATTGCATCGGCGTGGACCCGTACTATCTGCTGCACAAGTCCGAGAGCGTGGGCTATCACCCGGACCTGATCCACACCGCACGACAGGTCAACAACCGCGTCGGCGAGCACGTGGCGGCGCGGGTGCTGGCGATGCTGGCCGAGCGTGGCCGTGCGCCGGCGGACGCACGCATCCTGGTGCTGGGCGTGACCTTCAAGGAGGATTGCCCGGACCTGCGCAACAGCCGCGCGCTGGAACTGGCGCAACGCCTGCGTGATGCCGGTGCGCAGGTGGAGGTCAGCGACCCCTGGGTCGGCCCGGCGGCGTTGACCGGCGAGGGCCTGGATTGGCTGGCCGATCCCGGGGCGGGGTGCTATGACGCGGTGGTGCTGGCAGTGGCCCACGCCCGTTTCAAGGCGATGGATGAATCCGCAATCCGGGGGCTGCTGGCGCCGGGAGGCCTGGTCTACGACGTGAAATCGGCCTGGCCGCGCAACGTGGTTGACGATCGCTTGTAAGCCTTGGCAGCGGGCGGCGCGGTAGACTCGGGGGCAGTTGCAACCGAGGAAAGCCATGCACCGGTATATCGTCTACCTGCTCGCCATCCTGATGTTCCCGATATGCCTGTGGCTGGCCACGATCTGGCCGGCCTGGTACTGGGGCGTCGGCCTGACTGCCGCGATGGTGGCGCTGGGGACCTGGGACCTGCTGCAGAAGCGCAGCACGCTGCGCCGCAACTATCCGGTGATGGCGCACTTCCGCTACGGGCTGGAATCGATCGGCCCGGAGATCCGCCAGTACTTCGTGCAGAGCGACCTGGAAGACGTGCCGTTCTCGCGCCAGCAACGTGCACTGATCTACCAGCGCGCCAAGAACGAGATGGACACGGTGCCGTTCGGCACCCTGCGCAGCACCTATGCGGTGGATTACGAGTGGATCAACCATTCGCTGGCACCGACCGCCATCGCCAAGCATGACTTCCGTGTGTTGATCGGCCCGAACTGTGCCAAGCCTTATTCGGCCAGCGTGTTCAACATCTCGGCGATGAGCTTCGGTTCGCTGTCGGCCAATGCCATCCGCGCGCTGAACGAAGGCGCACGCCGCGGTGGCTTCTATCACGACACCGGCGAAGGTTCGATCTCGCCCTACCACCGCGAGATGGGCGGCGACCTGGTGTGGGAGATCGGCTCGGGCTACTTCGGTTGCCGTGACGAGAAGGGCGGTTTCAGCGAGGAACGCTTCGTTGCCAATGCCACCCATGATCAGGTCAAGATGATCGAGATCAAGCTGTCGCAGGGCGCCAAGCCCGGCCACGGTGGCGTGCTGCCGGCGCCAAAGGTGACCGCCGAGATCTCGGTGACGCGTGGCGTGCCGATGGGTGTGGACTGCGTGTCGCCGTCGCGCCACTCAGCGTTCTCGACGCCGGTCGAGCTGCTGCAGTTCGTTGCACGCCTGCGCGAGCTGTCCGGTGGCAAGCCGGTCGGTTTCAAGCTGGCCATCGGCCACCCGTGGGAGTGGTTCGGCATTGCCAAGGCGATGCAGGAAACCGGGCTGCTGCCGGACTTCATCGTGGTCGACGGCGCCGAGGGTGGCACGGGTGCGGCACCGGCGGAGTTCGTCGACCATGTCGGCGTGCCGATGCACGAAGCGCTGCTGTTGGTGCACAACACCCTGGTCGGCCTGGATCTGCGCGATCGCATCCGCATCGGTGCGGCCGGCAAGATCACCAGCGCGTTCGACATCGCGCGGACCATCGCGCTGGGGGCTGACTGGTGCAATGCCGGCCGAGGCTTCATGTTCGCGCTGGGCTGCATCCAATCACTGAGCTGCCATACCGACAAGTGCCCGACCGGCATCGCGACCCAGGACCCGGCACGCTGGAAGCATCTGGATGCACCGGACAAGGCCACCCGTGTGTACAGTTACCACGAGCACACGCTGCACGCCCTGAAGGAGCTGCTGTGTGCGGCGGGCCTGAACGATCCGGCCGAGCTGGGGCCGGAGCACATCCTGCGCCGCGTCTCACCGGTGGAAATCCGTTCACTGGCCTCGCTGTACCGCTACCTGGAACCAGGCGAACTGCTGCACAAGGTGCCCGACCATGCGGTGTTCCATGCGTTCTGGGCCGATGCACGCAGCGACTCGTTCCAGCCGCCGCCGAAGATCCAGGCGCTGCGCGCCAGCAAGTCGCGGTAACCGTTGCTGTAGCGTCGAGCCCTGCTCGACTGCCTTTCGATCAGGCGTCGAGATTAACGATTCTGTAGAGTCGAGTCTTGCTCGACTGCCTTTCAATCAGGCATCGCGCTGTTGGAACGAAGAACAGCCGAGCATGGGCTCGGCTCTACAAGGAGGCGTCATGCAGTTCAGGACCGGCACCATGGATGATGTGGCCAGGCTGTGGGCCCTGCGCACGCGCTGTGTGCGCGAGACCTGCAGCAGCCATTACCCTCCCGAGGTCATCGCGCCCTGGTCGGCCTCGCCGCCACCGTCGCAGTACGCGCGGCTGTTGTCGCGGGGGGGCTGCGTGGTGGCCGAGGACGGGCAGGGTGTCCTGCTCGGGTTCGGCGTGTTTGATACCGATGCCAACGAGGTTGATGCGTTGTTCGTCGATCCGGATCGCGGCGGCAAGGGCATCGGCCAGGCGCTGATGCAGCGCCTGCTGGCGATGGCCGATCGTGATCGTGAGGTAGTGCTGTCGGCCTCGCTCAATGCCGTGCCGTTCTATCAACGGCACGGGTTCATCAGCGTGCGCGAGGAGACCTATCCGCATCCCAGTGGCGTGGCGCTGGCCTCGGTGAGCATGCGCCGGCCGTGGTGATGTAGCGTCGAGCTTGCTCGACTGCTCTTGTAGAGTCGAGCTTGCTCGACTGCTGTTGATTCAAGCCAAGTGTGGCTCGGCTCTACAGCGCGAAGCAGTCGAGCAAGCTCGACTCTACCGGGCCGGTCCTACCGCGCTGCCAGCCACCCGATCACGCCTTCCGCAGCACGCAGGCCACTGGCGTAGCACGCGGTCAGCAGGTAGCCACCTGTCGGTGCCTCCCAGTCCAGCATCTCGCCGGCACAGAACACGCCGGGCACTGCCCGCAGCATCAGGCCATCGTCCAGCGCATCCAGGCGCACGCCACCGGCGGTGCTGATCACCTCGGCCATCGGCCGGGGGCGCAGCAGGCGCAGGGGCAGGCGCTTGAGCGTAGCTGCCACGGCAGGCAGGTCGTTGCCCGCTTCCTTGCCCAGCATCTCGAACACCAGTGCGGCTTTCACTGCATCCAGGCCGGCCTGGCGGCGCAGGTGCTCGCCGAAACTGCGACCCTTGCGCGGGCGTGACAGGTCGGCCAGCAGGCGTGCTTCATCGCGGCCCGGCACCAGGTCCAGCCACAGCATCGCGTGGCCATCGCGGTTGATGGTCTCGCGCAGGTCTGCGGCCAATGCGTAGATCAGGCTGCCTTCGATGCCGTACTCGCTGGCCACGCACTCGCCCTGCAGCGACTGCGGTTGTCCCGCCAGGTCCAGCCAGTGCGCGACCACCGGCTTCAACGGTGCGCCGGCATTGCGCTCGGCGAAGAACGGCGTCCAGTCCACGTCGAAACCGCAGTTGGCCGACTGCAGCGGTGCGATGTCCACGCCACGTGCCTGCAGTGGCGAGACCCAGGCGCCGTCGCTGCCCAGCTGCGGCCAGCTGCCGCCGCCCATGGCCAGCACGGTAGCATCGGCATGCACTTCAACGGCGCCGTCTTCGGTTTCAAATCGCAGGGCGCCGTCGTCGCTCCATCCGATCCAGCGGTGGTTGGCGTGCAGGCGCACACCCTGTTCTTTCAGGCGGCGCACCCAGCCGCGCAGCAGCGGGGCCGCCTTGCGGTCGACCGGGAACACGCGGCCGGAGCTGCCCACATAGGTCTCCACGCCAAAGCCGGCAGCCCAGTCGCGCAGCGCCTGCGCGTCGAAGCCGTCCAGCCAGCGTCCCACGGTAGAGGCCTGCTCGCGGTAGCGGCTGTCGAACAGCGGCCGCGGATCGGAATGGGTGAGGTTGAGCCCGCCCTTGCCGGCGATCAGGAACTTGCGGCCGGGCGAACCCTTGGCCTCGTACAGGTCCACGTCCAGCCCAGCGGCGCGCAGGCGCTCGGCGGCGAACAGGCCGGCCGGGCCGCCGCCGATGACAGCGACCCGCGGAGACGTTGCGGTATTACGGTTTGACATCGAGCAGCTCGACATCGAACACCAGCGACGAGCCGGCCGGGATCGGGCCAACCCGGCGGTCGCCGTAGCCGTAGTCCGGCGGGATCATCAGCGTGCGCTTGCCGCCGACCTTCATGCCGGCCACGCCCTCATCCCAGCCGCGGATGACCTGGCCGGCGCCGAGCGCAAAGGTGAACGGTTCGCCACGGCTGACCGAGCTATCGAAGGTCTTGCCGTGCTTGGTTTCGGCGCGGTTGTCGTAGATCCAGCCGGTGTAGTGCACGGTGACCTTGTTGCCGGCAACGGCTTCGGTGCCGGTGCCCGGGACGGTATCGATGCGCTCGAAGGTGGTCAGGGTGCCACCCGGCGGTGGGCCGGACGGTTCGGTCGAGCAGCCAACGGCGGCGAGGGACAGCAGCAGGGGAAGCAGCAGGCGGCGCATCGGGCGTCTCCGGAAGGGCGCAGGGCGAGGGCGGCAAGGGTAGCGCATCGGCGCCGGGTATCATGGGGGGCATGGCAAAACTCCTGCTCAATCTGCGCAATGTCGGCGACGACGAATACGCCGATGTCTGCACGCTGCTCGACCAGCACGGCATCGCCTGGTATCGCACCGAACCCAGCCCCTGGGGCATTTCCAACGGCGGCCTGTGGCTGCGCGAGGACGCCGATCATCCGCGTGCGAAGGCGCTGATGGCCGAGTACCAGGCCGAACGCGGGCCGCGCATCCGTGCCGAGCGCGAGCAGGCGTTGCGCGAGGGGACGGCGGAGACCTTCGGCAGCCTGTTCCGGCGCCGGCCGGTGTATGTGGTGCTGGTGCTGCTGGCGATGGCCGGTGCGGCGGCGCTGGTGCTGCTGCCGTTCGTGCTGTTGCGGGGATAAGGGGTTTCGGCCGGGTTGCACCCGGCACCCGCCGATGCCAGGGCAACTACAACAGCAACAGCAACAGCAGGCAATCCGTGGTGGGCAGGGCGGTGCGGGCAGGCGGGACACGCCGTAAACCCGTCCATGGGGGCTCGATGGCGCCATCCATGGCGCCAACGGTCCCGCCTGCCCACACCGCCACGCCTCTGACAGATTCCGGGTGCCTGCCGGGGTCGGATCCCTCTGCTGCGCAGAGGGCTCTGACCCCTGAATCTGTCCGTGCGGGCGGGAGGCGCTAAAATGGCGGGATGATCGCCAATACCGCTGCCTACCATTTCGCCGTCATCGACGCCCCCCAGGCCCTGTGCGACCAGTTGCTGGCGCGTGCCGAGGCGGCGCAGCTGCGCGGTACGATCCTGGTGGCGGGCGAGGGGCTGAACCTGTTCCTGGCGGGTGGGCCGGAGGCGGTCGAAAGTTTCTATGCGGCGCTGCATGCCGATGCGCGCTTTGCCGATATGCGGGTCAAGACCAGCCTGAGCGAGCATCAGCCGTTCGCGCGGCTGAAGGCCAAGGTGAAGGACGAGATCATCAGCTTCCGCCGTGATGACGGCCAGCCGCTGGAGTATCCGCGTGCACCGGCGGTCGATCCGGCTACCGTGCAGCGCTGGTTGCGGCAGGGGCATGATGACGCCGGCAAGCCGGTGGTGATGCTTGATACGCGCAACCAGCAGGAAGTGGAGTACGGCACCTTCAAGGATGCGCTGGTGCTGCCCATCCACAAGTTCACCGACCTGCCCGAGGCGCTGGCGCCGCACCGCGAGGCGCTGAAGGAAAGCACCGTGGTCAGTTTCTGCACCGGCGGCATCCGCTGCGAGAAGGCCGCGCTGTGGATGGTCAACGACGGCATGGACAACGTGCTGCAGCTCGACGGCGGCATCCTCGGCTACTTCGAGGAGGTGGGCGGCGAAGGTTACGAAGGCCGCTGCTTCGTGTTCGACGAGCGCGTGGCGCTGGATGCCGAACTGAAGCCGATGGTCGACCAGCCGCTGCCGGAGCCGCGCCCCAGCGCG